>NZ_JBFRPB010000025.1:0-11545 GCF_041471785.1 Vibrio sp. 10N.261.51.C6
AGCGCTGAGCATACCTTTCATGACAACGCTCCAATGAGTTCAGCAAGATAGGTGGCTGGCGTGCCTTGAGGAATGCTCAGCTCCACATCATTGATGAGAAGTGTCATGTTCGCCGTAGCTATCTGGGCCTGATACTTGGTTGTCTTTTCAACGATTTCGGCTCTAACAAATCCGACAGATTCCGATTGGTTTGCTGTTTGGAGTTGACGCCGTTTGGCGAAGAACGTGGATAAACTCAGTCCATGCTCTTCACAAAAAGCGCGTTGGGTAACACTGCTGCTTTCATATTGCTCAAACAGTGATTGCCATTCTAGGTTGGTACGTCGTTTTGCCATTTCAACTCTCCTTTGGGTTGGAGAGTTGATCTTATTCTTCGTGCTGAAAGATTAGAATGCGGTGTTCATGACACGCTTACGATAAACGGATGAATTGGAGTTAAACTCAGAGATAATCAAGCAGTCCAATCCTAAATAAATAAGTAACTCAATCCTAAATAAATAAGTAACTGTGGTTGATAGTTTGTTGGCACTGTAGATTTGGATCTTGTTGATAAGAAAGAACTTGGCTACGAGGATGCGTCCTAACATCACATATCTACCGGAAATACAAACTCGCTTTTGTCCCAAAGCATGGCGGCATAACACGCCTCTGAACATAAACGAGTTTGAGTCAGCTACCACATTGCGTCTTCGGATAAGCTGAATTAAGTAAAACCAAGTAAGCGAGCCTAACTAACAAGGCCTTTCAAATTAGCTTTGAGTATATCTCTTACTTCATCAGGAGAAATACCCCACAACTCTGCCATATACGGAATAACACTGGCCGCATCGGATGGATATAGAATTTTTCCTTTCACCTTGGCAAATGGACCATCTGTTTCCAATAAAATTCGATCTCTTGGTAGCCAAGAAATGACATTCTTCGCTCTTATCGAGAACAACATGGCTGGTCCTATAGAAAAATAACAACCAAGATCGATTGCTTTCAATACTTGTCTTTTTGTTGCAAGAAACCAATGAAGAATAGGAGTGCCCGCTTTGGGGTGCTCTCTTAAGCATTCTAAAACTGCGTCAACTGCATTTAGGCTATGAATAGTTAATATCTTATCTTTTTGAGATTCACATTTTTGAAGAATATGATTAAAAACAATCAACTGGTCGTCAAAATGTTCTTTATAGCCCTTTGAACCATCAAGTCCAATCTCTCCAATATACCGTGTTTCTTCTATCAATGTATCAAACAGGGCAAGCTCGTTTTTTCTCTGATGAGCTAACTGGGGATGCAATCCAAGTGCCGTCCGACAGTTTTTAATATCACGCGTTAAATTAACAGTACCTTTGAAAGCCGAAGGTACTGTCGTAACGGATAATAGATAGCAACCAGTATCACTGATGTCTTTTAAAACCATGTCATAATCGGGGTAAAGATCGACATGACAATGCATATCCATCATTATATTTTATTCGTCTCAAGAAACGTTTCCACTTCTTTGAGTCCACGTCTAATTGTAGACTCTAATTTTTCTCTTGTAGTTTGTTCATTCGGTAACGAGCCACTTTGTCTAATCCATCCCTTGTAGTCTTGAGATTTATTAAGCCTAATAATTGCAGTCTGCACCGCATGCAAATCATCTCTAGTATCTTTATCGTTATGAACAAATTTTAAGTTCTTACTAACGTATGGTGCATCTTGTTTGAACCCCGCATGATGGACAGATGAACGTCTAATTAAGCAAGGAACACAATGACCACACTGCATATGTTTTCGATGCCAATGACTACAGGACACGCTCAACGGAATGGCCTTAGCAATTGCAACTTGATCAACACATTCCTCTAACATTTCACCCTTTGTTTGAAATTGGTATGGGTTAACAAATGTCACGTTAAATCCAGCATCTTTTAAGAGTTCTTCAAGACGATTCAAGAAATATGGGTGAGTAGTCCGTGTACTGTGGCTACCAATTCGTCGCCTTGTGAGTGGAGGGTTGATTGAAATATACCCATTCTCGGGAACAATAATTGTAGAAATACTACTATCTTCGTTAGCATTTCTCAGAGCAGAAATCCCCAACACAGCCATAGCTAAAAAGTTAAAGCTTCTTCCACGCATCGTGACATCAGTTTTACCTTTCAATCCAGCCATTAAACTAGGTGAAATGCTATAAGAAAGCTCACCATACTTAGACTTTAAAAGCCTCTTGATGTTCTCTTGTTTAACACCATCTCCACGGTAAGCATGACTAAGCAAAAGCGGTTTATAATTGGATTTACCATTTAGTATATCTATTGCGCCAACAGCACTATCTAACCCACCAGAGAAAAGACAAACTGAGTTTAGTCCTTTGAAGCTATTCAACCTTGCTTTTGATTTGTTACTAACAATAGGTTTAGGCACCTCAAGCAAAGTTTTCGTAAACGTAAACTTCCACTGGTCACCAGTTAAGAAGCTCAAGATAGAACTAAGACGCTCCGATAAATTTCCCCATAATTTTTCGTTAATAACCGGAATATGCAAGTGCATAACCCTTGACCACGCATCTGCCGCATTACCTCGAAGTTCAAATGTCTCAGCAGCAGTAACGGCACTAGCTATGGTTATCAAATCTAAAGCATCCGCATCAATACTAACCCCAAGCTCACGTACTTTCTTTAGTAAGCTACCCGAAGCTCTACTGTGCTTAGAGCTATCGTGTGGGTGCGTACCGAAGAGTTGCACTGGGTGGCAAGTCTCGGAATACTCGGGAAGCAAAGAAGGATTATGGTTAAAGTAGAAATTAATCATTAAAAGACTCCCATTCATCTACAGTCTGCGATATCGCGTCAATTTGAATTTTAGTGATATTAGCCTGCGATAAATGCCCTCCATTATCACTCGTGATCTTTTCTACTTTAGATTGAGTTATCACTTTTATTAGATCCCTTAATTCTTCTTCCATTTTGTGATGTTTACTAGCGTGTTCAGCATGGAACCAAGCCTTGCCCATTCCATCAACAACATCCTGAAAAATCAGATCAGTTAAATAGCAAGATATAGCTTCTGTTACCACATCATCTGTAAACATGGACTCATCAAACTTTTCTTCATCAGGCAATACTTCCGCTAATGCAAAATCTATTGCTAAACGCACAGATTCAGCATCACCGTTATCAGGTGTTAGATGATCGCTAATACGATCTATAGCTTGGTCAGTAGTTAATCCATTTAACTCAGATAGAGAAAGGGTTCTATCGTTATACTTAACGCTGTCACCTTGCATCATCCCCAATAGACCGGAGCCAGCAGTGATACCGCTCGCTAGCCTGCGGCTCACTCCAGAACCTCCACCGGAGCTTCTAGAGTATTTCTTAAGAGAGCCTCTCAAATTAGAGCTGTCACTTCCTGACTTTGCGTAATCCCCAAATGCCCTTCTTGCCCCTGTCAGTCGATTTGGTGACGGAATATTAGGAACTGAGCCCGGAATCTGCTCTTGTACTTTTCCATTATCAACTTCCTGTGGTGGTACGCTAACGTCAGCTCCATTATCAGAACCAACTTCCACTGAACCGCCTTGCTCTGCCCATGGTGGTAACAACGGGCTCTTATTATTAGGTCCGGTACTTGATGCTGAAGTTCCCATTATTTAGTTGCCTCTAGTTCTTTAATCAATGATTCTAGCCATCGTTTCTTGGGAGCTTTCTTCACGAAAGCTAAAAAATTAGCCTTACACCTATCATCATGTGCTGCCAATTGCCTTGCTCCATATATTCCGGAGGTTTTTAGGCCCCATTCTTCAACTTTACGCAACTCTTCGATGAGGCTATCCATCACAAATATGTACTCTTCACTAGCTGTAAGTTCAATCAGTTCAGAGCTCGCTTTACTGGATCTAGTTTTCTGTTTCAACAATCCTTCGAGCATTTTTTGTGCTGCGCCTGACATGACGCTATTAACAGAGCCCATCGGGATATTTTGTCTACTCAAGTATGCTGCCGCTGTTAGATCTACACCTGTAAACAAAGGTTTTAATCGAGCCCATTTTTCTAGGAAATGAACTTCTTTCTTCCATTCATCAGGTAGCCTTTCGATATCAAACTCTTTATCTGTTCGTTCGAGTTCTTCAATGAGTTCTGGTTTACCACTCTCTGAATCAATGAGCTCATACAGCCTATTTGTTGCTTGAATACCCATGCAGCGTTCAAAAATTACTAGCTTAGTTATTGTTCGCTCATCTAGCTGCATACCTCTACGATGTGCAGTTTTTTTCCTCATCTTAACTTGATTAAGTAAGCGCTTTACGATTCTTGGGTTGCCGTTTATGTTCGCAGACTCTGCCAATATTGGAGCCATCTGTTCTGCTATCTTAAACTCTTCTCTAAGCTCAGCGTCATCAAGCTCACACCTTTCGAGTAAATCATCTACCGAAATCTGTCCCTGTTTCCAAGAAAACCTGAGTGATTCTTCCAACCCTAGCCTCAAGCGGTCGAACTCTTTTATTGGGATACCTCTGTCTTGGGCAATTAGCATTATCAGATAGGCTCTAACCTCAGCAAAACCGGGCTTTGGAACATGTACAGGGATTTGAATCAGTTTATCTAGATAGTCAGTTTGGTGACGTACAGAAGCTCCCTTATGGAAATGAGGAATTGCCAAGCGAATCATGTCAGGGTCAGCCGCAACAACAAATGCAGTATTTGGCATGAACAAAAACAATCTAATTGCTTCTAGTGTGGATATCGTATTCTCAGGTAAACATCTATCTAAGTTATCAACATAAACAATTACAGGTTTATCAAAAGCCTTTAGCAACGATATATAGGATTTTCTAAACTCTCTAATTTCTTTTGGAGGAGAGAATTTCTTCTTAGCTTTTACAAGTCCTTTAGCCTTTTTACCAACCTGACCTATTGCTTTAGCATCTTTCTGAGCTGCTTCGAAATCCAAATCATCATCTTCATCAAAGGCATCTCCAGCCCAACCAAAAAAGTTCTGAATTGCACCGAATGTCGGCATTCCAGAAATAGCAGCAGCACCTTCAGCCATAAGCCCCATAAACCTTACTTTGTCGATGCGCTTAGCAAAATCAAGTGCCTTTTCAAGTAGCTTTTCATCCTCAGCGGCAGCTTCAACCAATTGTGCTGCTATAGTCTCCAACAGTGCAGCTTTTGCATCGTCGTATCCTTGAAATGTCCATGCATCAAAATGAATCTGGATGTACTCTTGTTCTTCCTTCTCAAGCGCTTTAGCGGTCAACTCTAAAATTGTTGACTTACCAGCACCCCAATCACCAAATACGCCAATAGATATTGGCATTAACTCTTTCTCTGTAATGAGATCTTTGATTGATTCAGCAATCTCATTGAAATTTAAAAAATCGATCTTAGATTCTTTATCTGACCACATGTTTATGTCCTGACAGTACTAATAACAACCGCGTCAGTATTGACTCAGCTGACTGATCCTCAAGTTAAATAAGATTCTATTGAAGGCGTTACTTCTCTGATATCACAAGTAAAAACAAATATGTGCTTTGTTTCTTAATAATTTTATCATTCTAATCTGTGAATTTAGCAATTCAAAGATAATAAAACTCAGTTTGTGAGGTAAGAGTATGAGTCAGAGACTTGCCAGATCAGTTTGACAAGAGGCTATGAGAAATTGTGCACCAGCGGCTGAACAAATAGGAAGTAACTCCTTTAACAAATTGGAAAGCAACTTGCTGACTAAATTATTCTAGTGAAGGTTTACTGCTAAAAAAACACGTTTGGGGGCATTTTCGAGCTAAAAAATGCCAAATGTTAAAATTCAGATTGTGACGTTTTTGGACAGAAATCATTTAAATTCGATCGCCTAAATACCAACCACGACATTAGTTTATGTATGCTAACTTGCGACACCCAACACCACCTTAAGTACGAAAGAGTTTCGCAATCTACAGTCTCTAGCCACACCTTTAATTCCACCTAAATATCTGTGATAATTACAAAAATCTAGTTTTACTAAGGCTTGGGGAAAGTCCCAAAATAAATTGCTCACCTACCAATTTGGGGCCTTGTAATTTGAGTAAAGGTACGAAGACAGTATGGATAAGGACACAAACTTTTTTACGGCATCGCAAATAGCTAGGTCTATTTCGATTCCATTCGCTGATATAGAAGAGATGCTAGACCCCTACATATACTTCAAAGGCCTAATTTTTAAAGGTGACAAAATCAGTTATGTTGACGGTTATTTTATAGTCCACAAAACTGAAGTCGTTGGTCCCAAATTTACCCTAGAGGAAATCGAAAGTGGCTATGCGATCTGTGATCCGGATATGCCAGTTTTTAATTTCGTAGTTGAGGTTAAAGGCACAAAATACAGCAATAACGAGGAATTAATTGGGAATGTTTACCTACTAAAAACTAAGACCGAGGTAGAAGATGAAGCGTTATTCTCATATGAACAGCTTTGCAAAATAGCATCAGAAATTGGATACCCTAAGCCAATCGAAAAACTTCAACTTCTCGCAAAAGACCATGCTTATGATGTGAAGGTTATCAACCAAAAAAGTAACTTTACTTTAAGTGCCGCCGCAAAAATAGCTGCGAATATTGAACCTATGGCATCAATAGAAATGCCATCACAGAGGTACTCATACAATCACTACCTTGAACTATTAAGCGACTGTATAAAAGGAACAAATCAACATGGATTTAAATTGCATACAGTAGAGCTTTGGACATCATGTAATGATGAGTTCGGTGAAAGGTATTCTAAAAATT
Organism: Vibrio sp. 10N.261.51.C6; assembly: GCF_041471785.1. NCBI lineage: Bacteria > Pseudomonadati > Pseudomonadota > Gammaproteobacteria > Vibrionales > Vibrionaceae > Vibrio > Vibrio sp. 10N.261.51.C6. The sequence goes on from NZ_JBFRPB010000025.1 coordinate 6,744, forward strand.
ACAAGAATGGAACGTTACTAAAACAGCGAGCAGTATTGGATTACGAGCTTACAATAATCTCAAAGCAAGAATTTTTAAGATGGTCTGAATATCAAAGATTAGATATTGGTTTGGATTATCAACCTGAAAGCATAAGCAAGTCAGTTGAATTACTAGAGATGAGACTTTCTGAATCAGAAGAGGAAATTTCACGATTAAGAGATTTACTCATTAATGAAGATTCGATGACTCCAGAAACCACAAATAACTCATACCCGCCTGAATTACAAATAGCTATTGATGCTTATGAAGAGCTATGTTTAAACGAAGCTACTCCTCCAACAAACAAAGTAATACAACACTGGCTGAAAGCAGAAAGCAAACAGAGAGGAATCACCCACAAGGATGGTTCTGATCAAGTTCAGGGATTGAGCCAAGTAAAGCTAGAGCGAATAGCTTCAATGATCAAATCTAGGTAGGAGAAAAACTAGGGGTAACCTAGGTAACCCCTAGCCTTTTAACAGGTAACCCCACTTGCCTAACCTCCCCTCTAATAAGTTTTAATTTACCTAAATCGACCCACAACCGGCAAAGGTAACTTATGATTGATTTGATAAAGGTTTTAGCCGATCTACCTACAGAAAACCTTCTGCTAATAACACTGATAATTTATATTCTCAGTGAACGGAAGAACTCATAGAACTGTAACCGTTGAGTCGTAAGAATCAACATATACGCAACGTAAAGTAGTAGCCTCTGTATTGGGGATAAATGGTTAAAAGGATTGCTAGATTCGTTATTTATGTATTAGCTCACGTATTGAAAATTTTCACTCACAAGAAGTTCGGCTTTTGATTGACTGCAATCAACTGATTTATATAATGTGCAAATCAGTGCAGTCAGGTTGCCATCACCATTGCGACTGCTCGTAAACAAAATAGATGGCAAAGTCTGAACTCCTCTTCCTGACTCTTCATGAGACTGAGAGGAACGTATTTGAGGAGTAGCCTATGGTGAAACGAGATAATGCGGGTTCAGCATCCTTACCAAAGCTCATCACTGCTTTTGGGGGATTGTTTGTAATTTTGGTTGCAAGCTTTGAACCCGTTACAGCTTTTGTGTGTGCATTGAGTGCGACAGGATTTCTGTCACGCTTATAGGGTTGGTAAGGTAAACCCGCTCGCTAGCTCAACAGCTAGCGGGTAGCCCTCTCCTTACTATACTTACTTAGACTGCCCTGATTTACTCTAGATTTTTAGCCAGCAACAACATTAAACTTGCAAGTCGATGAAAGAGATATTCAATATGACTGCTATCAGTAAGTTTAATCTGGCTTATCTCTGAGTGACGAATGAAGAATGCGTTTCCTATATTTGTCAAAGCCTTAGCTTCTGCTTCTAGTTCTGCTCGAAAATCAGGGTCAGATGAACAGTTGTCTAGTAAGGTGGCCAATGATTGCTTTTCTCTGGTTCAGCGACTGTCTTTATGCGTTCAAAAGCGTCCCAAAGCTCTTTTAAAGCTTCATACCTAACTCGTACGTCAGTATTACAAATTTTTCTATTTGCATGCTCAAGTAGGTCATTTAGCTCCTGCTCAGATGTTTTCGGGGCTTGTTGAATAACAGAACTTAGAGCCCCACTCATAACCCTTTTAATTTGGCCGTCAGCTAGTAGCTCATAAGCCAAACCATTTCGAGTGAAAATGGTATTAACCTTCTCTAAGAAATCGGCTCGTCCAGTTGTACGATCAAACGAATCTATATGGTGATGCCTATAGTACGAATGATAACTTCCTTGTGTAGGCTTAGATACATTTGCGTAGCAAAACTGTACTAAATCTAGTGCGTCCAAATAGTTAGGAACAAACGGGACTTTTTTATGCGACCAACCATCAGGATTTTCGTCTTTTTCTGTAACAAGTGGGTATTCAATTCCCAATATTTCAGCTTTTAGAGCAAAGGTAAACCCTGTCTCATCAGTACCACAGCACCCTTGTCCATCAAGGCAAAGCTCTGGAAAATTTTCTCCAAAATATCCCGTATTGATTAGCTTTTGAATTAAAGCAACGAGCCCACACCAAACATTGTGCGGGATCTCATTGTTTGTTCGAGGCGTAGTACCTCTTTCTTGATCACTAAAGTACTTCATAATTGCCTCAATTTAGTTGACGCCTTGTTAGCTTTCATTTTTCGATTGATCAATTAGATCATTTCTCCACTCTGAAACTAAGTCGGAAAGTGTTTTATAACCATATTCTGAGTCAATTAACCCCTGAAATTCATTTATCAGAAATTCACAGTCCATTGAGAATGCTGTTAGAACACGTGTAGTGTAATTATCAGGCCAAGTATCGCTCCACTCATCTCGGTGCTTGAAATAATTGGCAGTACAATTAACCATCTCTATTAGAGAATAACCCTGAACTTTTACACGGTGATTTTGATATGCTTTTTCTTTGGTCAATTTATTGAGCCCTAAGCTGACTCGGATTTCGTTAATATCTCGTAAGCTACTGATGCAGTAAGCTTGAGCTGAAACAAGCAAAGAGCCGTAAAGAACTTCACCGTATTCGTTCATCCACACCCCATCGAACCAAGGTTCAGTGCGGTTCCTCTCAAACAACTTTGCGATACCTGCTTGGATCGTTTCCTCTACATCGATTAATGGGCCAAGGCCATAGTCAACCTCAAAAATATTCATATTGCTCCTGAATGCTAACGCCTTGTTAGATACTCTGGCTCAGTCCGATGTTACGCCTCAACACAGAACCAGACTTTATAAGGCTTTTCTTGGAAAGTAACTTAGGATGTAGTTGGTCTTCCAAATAGTCTGTAGGTAAACCCGTGTCTTCACGAACAACCCAAGAAGCATATGGTCGCTTTTCACCTAAAAACTGCTGTCCAACAGAGCGAGGTAATACTCCCAACACCTCAGCAACAGCGCCATAAGTAGCACGCACTTCAATTTCATTTAGGTAATCCAGTATTTTCAATACTACTTCTTCTTTTTCACTCATAATGCTTGCCTATATTTATGATTTTTTCGACTCTAAATCATTGTATATATTTCAAGAGTACTTGCTGTTTTTGGAGTGTTTTAACGCAAATGCCTAACAGCTCAATATGTCGATGTTGGATGTTTATCACATCCTTTTCCCCCCAAGCATACCTAAATACTGGATTGAATATACGAAGGTTTTTGTGTTTGTTCTGTGTGCCATGTTGAAACATTAGCATAGATAGGGATAAATCAAGCTAGCAGTTTTCTTATTGAAAAAGGTCTAACAAGCTTTGGGGGGAAAGTGTGCTAGGAATCATTAATAGAGGTAACTCCAGATGCCCAATATTGATGAGTAAATACAGCTGCGCTACTAGGCATTGTATGTCATCTACGACGCTACTAAAGTTTGGGTCATTTATAAGCTCTGAATCGAAAACTCACGCAACCAAGGTTTGGTGACCAAACTTTGGTTGCGTAATAAGTGTATGATTCAAAATATTTATTATACACCTGATCGGGTAAAGAGATGATAGTACTCTCATCCACGAACAACAATTGACAATACCATCAACAAGTGGAAGTATTGGCCGCTTTTTGAGGGCAAAATGTCGATCCCAACGAAAAATCATCTCCTATCTTCAACGAATGAACCTATTAGTGAACTATTGTCCGTTAAAGCTACAGATCCAAATTTAACTCCTTATAAACAGTCTGCTCTGAACTCAACTTGCCCACAGAAGCTGATTCATGGATCTAGAGTCACGCATCGTCATCTAGCTAGTAATATGACCACAGTGCCTTCAGTTTTAGAAGAATTGGCGTGGCGATTACCAAATGAGCCCATCTCAAAAGCCTTCAACGAATTGATTTATGACGTATCGCATCCCAACGAGGATGAGTTAAAGTTTCGTTTTGAATACACAGCTCTTAGTTCTGCCGAGAAGTATCAAATTATGATGTTCTCAGATCTACCTATATTGATCGCGCTGCTTTTATTTTTGGACAAAAAGCAAGCATATCGTGGTGGTCTAATTATGTTTACCACAGAGGAGATCCTTATGTTGACTAACCCACGTATAACCAAAAATTTTGAACCTAGATATCAAACAATCAATGACAGTTTGTTGCGTATTTTGAATACCAAAGTTGAGTTAATCACTTCAAGGTTGAGCAGAGATCATTTAAAGCTAAATTTTATAAGATATCAAACTAGTGAGGGCTCTCCTCAGTCTCTAATGACATTTACTTTAGTAGCCGACCTAGATGTTTTCCATCAACTGCTAAAATCAATATTCACATACGTATCGAGCTGGAATAGTTTGACTGGTAGTCAACGTCATAACCTGAGCCTCGACTATGGCGAATCATTTTATGATAGAGAGTTCTCGCAGGAAACGTCATCGATGAATCGTAAGATCAACAATATTTATCGCGCATATATTAGATCATAATTTGGGAGCACGGACACTCAATCAACTAAAATGAATAAAACTTAAAATCTCTATATGGCTATCTTCTTCAAGAGAACATAAGTCATGATTTTATAGATCTATATAAACAATATTTTAAGTCATACTGGAGTCGCAACGTTACACCTAAACGTTAACGTTCTTAAGCGTGAAACGCTAGAAGACGCAGTTGCTCACCCAGAGAACTACCCACAGCTAACTATCCGTGTATCGGGTTACGCTGTACGTTTCAACTCTCTAACAACTGAACAGCAACGTGACGTTATCGCACGTACGTTCACTGAGTCTCTATAATTTTTAGAGCTTAAATTAATCGAGTAGGAGGAGGCCTCGCGGCCTCCGTCCTCTCACACCA
>NZ_JBFRPB010000026.1:0-5449 GCF_041471785.1 Vibrio sp. 10N.261.51.C6
GATATTTGGCGTCTTTTTCATAGCATTGATTATACTAAAATCGTGCCGTTAACGCTTGGAGAATAAGGCTTTATTCTCGATTAACTCATTGTAAAATCGTTTATTTTGATGGGTTCGTGGCCGATAATTGTGAAGCCTGAAAGCAGTCTATCAAGCTCAAATTGAGTGAGGGTAAACACCTGATTTTTCTCTTTTGAAGGCCACTTATACTTGGCTTTTTCAAGGCGTTTATACCAGAGGGCGAAGCCTGTTTTATCCCAGTACAACACTTTAATCTTATCGCGCTGTTTATTGGTAAACAGGAACAGCGCACCGCTGCCAAGAGGCAAGTCAGTATCATTTTCGATAATCGCTGCAAGGCCGTTGATGGACTTTCTAAAATCGACGCTTTCACGATAAAGGTAAATGTCTGAAGCGCTGAGCATACCTTTCATGACAACGCTCCAATGAGTTCAGCAAGATAGGTGGCTGGCGTGCCTTGAGGAATGCTCAGCTCCACATCATTGATGAGAAGTGTCATGTTCGCCGTAGCTATCTGGGCCTGATACTTGGTTGTCTTTTCAACGATTTCGGCTTTAACAAATCCGACAGATTCCGATTGGCTTGCTGTTTGGAGTTGATGCCGTTTGGCAAAGAACGTGGATAAACTCAGTCCATGCTCTTCACAAAAAGCACGTTGGGTAACACTGCTGCTTTCATATTGTTCAAACAGTGATTGCCATTCTAGGTTGGTTGGTACGTCGTTTTGCCATTTCAACTCTCCTTTGGGTTGGAGAGTTGATCTTATTCTTCGTGCTGAAGGATTAGAATGCGGTGTTCATGGCACGCTTACGGATTAGCTGGCATTGTTATCCCCTTAAAAATCTAGACGACAACTATGCTGACACGGGGGGAAACAGCCGATCGCAATCACCGAAATACGCATAAGCGACATATTGTTTTTTAAAGTTAACTGGGCTTAGATATCCAAGAGCACTGTCCTTCTTGTTCGATTATAATCAACTTCGATGTGCTTGGATGAAAATACGCAAGTGCTTGATGCATCTCTTCTCGCGAGTGAGGTGTTGCGTTTCAAGTGGCGGAGAGCCTTTAAATCAGAATGCTACCCGAACAAAAAAATGGCCATAAGAAACTAAGATGTTTCATGGCCACATTGTTAGATTAATATTAAATAAATTGAGCTACGGATACTCCCCATATTTCAGCTTAGTATTAACACAATCATTTACCATCGATAGCCCAAACTAACTGTATATGCTTCTCTTGTTTCACCTTTATTATAAAGGGCTGTGATATTATAGTGTTTACCTATTTGCTTATTAAAACCAATCAAATAAGCCCATTGATTTAGAGAAACATCAACGTCATAAGTGAACTCACCTTGTAACGCATCTACATAACCTAGATTACCGGATAACGTAGAATCTAAGCCTTGATATTCAGCACCAATTAATAACTGAGCTCTATAATCAACAAGCTGATAACCAACCATTGGTTGAGCAACAAACAGAGTATCACCCCAGCTCGAAGAGCCCTCTAATCGTGTTTGAGATGCGGTCATATTAAGCGTGGCGAAAAATTCTTTATACCCGACGGCTAGTGTAGTACCCACACCTAACAGATCATAGTCAAGACTTAAAGGAAGCTTCAATCGACCAGGGCTACACAGAGGGAGTCCTTCATTGCTTAGCGCACTACATAAGGCATCACCTAATCCAGGATCGATGCCGTTTAAACTATCTTTAACTTCGTTTAAACTCTCCGATGTATATTGCGCATCAATGGTTGCCTTAACTTTAATCTTTCCAGCTAAAGCGTAAACATTCCAGAAAGGCAAAATATAGACATCTCCCCTTATACTAAAACTCTCAGCATTAACTTTGGCGAAGGTCTCTGTCGGTTCAAAGTCCTTATCTAAATTCTGAAGGCCTAATGCTCCGAGACCTAAATTAAAAGATTGAAAGCCAAGATCCATATCTTGATTGCGATAAGCGACAGAAAAACCGTATGGAAGAGGAATATCAATACCTTGTCTACGGACTAAGTCTCCCATCAGTGGGAAAAAACTACTGACCTCGACCTTTTCTTCTCGAATACGAGGATCTGATGCTTCTTCAAGCTTTTCACTATCTAGAACTTCGACACCATCTACATCGTCATAAAAAGCGACGGGAGTCATGAGCAATGACAGAGTAAGCTTTTCTTTTTTTCTAGTTACTCCGTTTGCCACAATGGTTTTGCTTTTAACGTAAAATTGACCATTGTAACGCTCACTGATTAAGATTTCTTGTCTATAATCCTCAATTCTATAAGTACCATAGGTAAATGGTTGCGAATTAGTGATCACCATTTTAACAGGCTTGCGATCTTCAACACTTATCTCAACTCGCATGAAACGAAAATAGGCGACATCTTGAGGTAGTTGATACTTAGAATAGTTAAAACGTACAATTGCACGACGTTCATCTAATTCTTCAACGGTAACCGAAGACCGATCGTAACTATCTGAGTAGGCGCGAAGTCGATATTCTGTTTTAGTCAAATATTCAATGGAGTCTATCGCTCCACCATCTTCTGAGAGTGAAGGTTCACCATCGATTTGAGAAATTTGATCCTGAAAATATTTAATCCTCAAATCAATATTTCCCTTTAAATCTGTTGTTTGCACTAAATAAAAAGATGAAGATGAAGCCTCCTCATTAATTGAAGTGACTTTACGAACGTGCTCAACGATATGATCACCTTGAGATAAAGTACTAATACCATACTTAGGTAGGTGTTCCGGTATGCCATACCGCTCAAAAATCGAAGCTTCTTTTGCATTAGCAATATTAGAGAGTATCAAAATAAAAGAAAAGAAACTTACGCACCAAGATCTACGAAATAAAATAAAAAAAAATTTCGATGATTTACTTTCATCTCTATCCAACAAACTCTATTTAGCATATGTAGCATCATTCCTACCTCACTGTAATAAAAGACGACTTAGTAAATAGCATCACAAATACCTTGTGATGTGCTAGCATCAATACCCATATTTATCGTAGCATCCCACGCTGTAATATTCTTGTTTATTTCGCCACCATCATCCGTGGCATTATTAACTATCACCAATATGTTATCTGTATCTTCTTGGTATCGATATTCAGGGTTGAATAATTCATCGCTAAACCACAAACTCGATACTTCTCCCATAAGAAGAAGGTCACCTTCATCAGGCGCTATCTTCGATCCGCTTTGGTTATATAATCGATTAAATACAAAAGGAATTTCAGCTTGGTTACAGGCTTTTCCACCGAAGCAAGCCAAATTACCTATTGTGTCAAAAATGGAGTCTTCAATCAGCTGGTTATTAAAACTTGCGACATAGTCAAAATGATAAATGATAGGAGTGATGTCATGATCGACTTCTTTTGCGTAATCACGAATAGCACATTTATATATCAATTGATTATTTAATTGATTAAACTTTCTTATCTCTTCTGATACCCCATCTAAAGTGGTAGGATTTTCCGATGGTGAGAAATCATCAAAGCGTAAAGGTGTGTCGGTCAACCGATCTACATATAGGATTGATGATATTAACGTGTACGCAGGTATATCTGCTATTTGTGGCAAATCACGAATATCATCACTATCTCCTATTAAAAATAGGACAACATCAAGTAATTTAAGACCCGGTAATAATTCTATATTAATCAAGAATAGTAACTTTAACTCCGCTATATAACTATCCGTTTCATTGTTATTAAATCCTATAATAGAAGGGACGGTTAAAGGAGCTTCATGAGCGAGGCTTGTTACGTGATAGCCTGGGTATTCCTCATATTCTGTGCAAACCCCAAGGAATGTCTTTATGCACTCACGATGGGACTCAATGTAGGGTGAAAAGGGAAGTAATTTCGCTCGCGGTTCGATTGCTGCAATATCCGATGCGTATTTCAAAGTAAGCTTCGCCACAATCGATTCCGTGCTATCGCCATCTTCAATCCAGCCCAAGATGTCACTGACCATACTTTCGATGGTTTGGTCAGGTAAACCAAACAAGCGTCCCGTTATTTCTGCTTTTACTTGTTTTTGTAGTTCTAAAATCTGATCAACCGTCAATTGGTTAATACTTAAATCAGGATACAGCGTTGCCATTGCAGTTTCTAAAGTGTCGTATTGGTCTTTCGCTGCAGCGTATGATTCAAATGAAAGTCCGAGCGGTAAACTTTGCATAATCGCTCTGCTAAAGAAATTACCGGCAATATCATCTTCAGGATCGCGCTCTCCACTGGTTGTTTGCTGAAGCGCATTAATTGATGTCGCACCAGCACCTTGCCCAAATACAGTGACGTTTGTACTATCTCCGCCAAAGTCTTCGATATGTTGGCTAACCCACTCTAGAGCTCGCTTTTGATCACCAACCGCAAAGTTGCCCCCTTTCGTTTGACCTGCATCTTCAACCCACCGTTTTCCCAATAAACCAAGACGGTAGTTAAAAGTAACAGCGATAAAGGGGTTATCACTCATTGTACTTTGTGCAACGGCGACATCTGGAATTATATTGGGCAGGTGTCCAGATCCCGTTTCAAACGAACCACTATGGATATAAACATACACAGGTAATAAATCACCTGAAGTCGCATTATTAGGTCTCCATACGTTCAAGTAAAGGCAGGTCTCTGAGTACAATTCTGTTGAGCCAAACTGAGGGCATATGTTCCCAAAGTCTGTATACGAATTATTTTCGGTCACCGCTTGTGCTAGAGGCAGCATCACACTGTGTTCAAAACGGTCAGGCGCACCGAAGAAAAAATCACCTTCGCTACTATCGCCCGAGTAAGCATAAGGTATCCCTTTGAACGTTTCTATTGTAACCAGTGAGATACCGTCTTCAGTCGCAGAAAGTGAAGGGGCGACTGTGATTATTGGTTCTTTGAGGCCTTGTATAGTCACTTCTCCTATTTGAGCCTCAAAAGTAATGGGTTGAGGTGATTCCTCTTCAGGATCAGGGGTAAAGCTGAACTCAGTAGAATCATCACGACAACCGAAAAGTACAACTCCGATCAAGACCAAAAATGCTTTTGTCATCACTTACCTCTTCAATATCGAAAGTAAAGAACATTGCTATCACGCTTTGAATACCAAAATCAATCTTCTAATATTAGACTTAAAAATCAGAAAAGGTGGACAATATTACAATTACAGGTTCTGTCGTAAACAGTGGTGATAGGGGCTTTGTTTCCTAATTGGATCTCAGATAGAAACGGCCAGTATGGGTGATTATTAGGCTATTTCTATCGTTTTAGGCATACCTAACCCTGTGAGCTTATTCAACTCTTTAATCATGGCGTAGGTTTCACCAACCTGAGCATTATAGTTTCTTAAACTTAATCGCCCACCAAACAGTGTCTTTACACGGAACATAGCCGTCTCTGAAAGTGACCGTTTATGGTAACCGTAC
>NZ_JBFRPB010000027.1:0-12908 GCF_041471785.1 Vibrio sp. 10N.261.51.C6
GCCTCCTCCTACTCGATTGGTGTCGCTAGTTCAATGAGAGTGAGCGGAAGGAAGAGTAGAATGAATCTCAGAGACAAAAAAGACCGCACGAGGCGGTCTTTGTAATAATAGCTTAGGTTCTTTACTACAGAACCATGGCTGCAATCCAACCGAATACGATCAGTGGGATGTTGTAGTGCAGGAATGTTGGAACTACGGTTTCCCATACGTGCTCGTGTTGACCATCAGCATTTAGACCAGACGTTGGACCTAATGTTGAGTCAGAAGCCGGAGAGCCCGCATCACCAAGTGCTGCAGCTGTACCTACTAGGGCGATTGTTGCCATAGGCGAGAAGCCAAATGCTGCTGCTAATGGAACGTAGATAGTTGCAAGGATTGGAATCGTAGAGAACGAAGAACCAATGCCCATAGTAACCAATAGACCAACAATTAGCATAAGTAGCGCTGCTAGAGGCTTGTTGTCGCCGATGCTTGTTGAAAGTGCTTCAACCAAAGATTCAACGCCACCTGTTTGCTTCATAACTGCCGCGAAACCTGCTGCTGCAATCATGATGAAACCGATCATTGCCATCATGTGAACGCCCTTGGTGAAGACATCTTGTGTCTCTTTCCAAGCAATAACGCCACCGAAGGTAAATACCATGAAACCCGCTAGAGCACCGATGATCATAGAGCCCGTCGATAGTTGAACTGTTAGCGCTGCTACGATACCAGCTGCTGCTACTAGGATGTGCTTCTTGTTGATCTCTTTCACTTCTGTTGAAACAACAGTGTGAGAGGTTTCTTTGTATTGGCGAGGCTTACGGTAAGTAAAGAATACTGCAGTAAGAAGACCGAAGATCATGCCCGCAGCGGGTAACAACATCGCCATTGGCACTTGGCTTGCTACTACGTTTTCAAGACCATTGTCGTGAAGGTTTTTAAGCAGAATGTTGTTTAGGAAGATGCCACCAAAACCAATCGGTAGCACCATGTAAGGTGTAATCAGACCAAAAGTAAGTACACACGCAACTAGACGGCGGTCTAGGTTCATTTTTGCAAATACGCCTAGTAGAGGTGGGATTAAGATTGGGATGAAGGCGATATGTACTGGAATCACGTTTTGCGAAGACATGGTCACTAAGATCAACGACGCAAGCATGCCGTATTTAAGACCAGTCGATGCCGCACTGTTCTCTTTGCCGTGAATGCGTTTGATAACACTTTGAGCAAGGAGATCTGTGATACCAGAACGTGAGATAGCAACAGCGAATGTACCAAGCATAGCGTAGCTAAGTGCAATCGTTGCACCGCCGCCTAATCCACTTTCGAAAGCCGCGACTGCGTCGTTCAAGCTCATACCAGAGGCTACGCCACCGATAATTGCACTGAACGTCAGAGCAACGACTACGTTTACGCGCATCAAAGCTAAAACAAGCATGATGCAAACTGAAATTACAACAGGATTCATATTATTCTCGGGATGTTGTGTTTTTTATGAAGGCAATACGAAAAAACGTTTACCGACTCTATTTTTTATTCTTCGTCAACAAGAGGCCAACCACCAAGGGCTTTCCATTTGTTTACAATGCCGCAAAATAACTCTGTGGTTTTTTGCGTATCATACAAAGCAGAGTGTGCTTCTTTGTTGTCAAATTCCATCCCTGCAGTGCGGCAAGCTTTAGCCAAAACGGTTTGACCGTAGGCAAGACCACTAAGAGCTGCAGTGTCAAAAGTAGCAAATGGATGGAAAGGGACGCGTTTAAGCTTACAGCGCTCACTTGCCGCATTAACGAAGTTCAAATCGAATGTAGCGTTGTGAGCAACCATGATTGCGCGACTGCAATCTGAAGCTTTTTGTTCTTTTCTCACTAGCTTGTAGATTTCTTTAAGGGCTTCTTGTTCCGACACAGCACCACGTAATGGGCTAAATGGGTCTTTAATTCCGTTAAAGTCTAATGCTGCCTGCTCTATATTTGCGCCTTCAAAAGGCTCAATGTGAAAATGAAGCGTTGATGCAGGGTGCAGATCTCCGTTCTCATCCATTTTTAATGTAATGGCACAGATTTCTAATAATGCATCGGTTTCAGCGTTAAACCCTGCGGTTTCCACGTCGATGACCACTGGGAAATAGCCGCGAAAGCGTTTTTTTAGGGTCAGAGCTTCGTTTTCTACAGTCATGTTAGCCCAAATAAGTGTGATTAAGGCTGCATTATTGCAGATAATAGCAGTGATAAAAACTAGGGAAGGGCAATAAATCTTAAATTACCCAACCCATTACGGCTTGATAATTGCATATTTAAACGTGAGAGAAAAATGCGGCAATTGGCTGCATTGTTAAACGAATTGCTTAAGAGATACTCCACTTTATGAAGAAACAACTCATAACAGGTTCAATGCTATTTTCGCTACTTGTGTCGTCATCGGTCATGGCACAAGAAAAGCGTTACGGAGCATCTCCTCAACAGTCGACATGGGAGATGGTAGCCAACACGCCACTTGAATGTCGCTTGGTCCACCCAATTCCAAACTTTGGTGATGCTGAGTTCTCATCTCGCGCGAGTAAAAAAATCATTTTGGACTTTGAGCTTAAAATGCGCCGTCCAATGGGTGCGACGCGCAATGTAAGCTTGATCTCTATGCCGCCACCTTGGCGTCCGGGTGAAAGTGCTGATCGTATGACAACCATTAAGTTCTTCCAGCAATTTGACGGCTATGTCGGCGGTCAAACAGCTTGGGGCATCTTGAGTGAGTTGGAGAAAGGGCGTTATCCGACATTCAGCTACCAAGAGTGGCAGAGCCGAGATCAACGTATCGAAGTGTCGTTGTCGTCGGTGTTGTTCCAAGAAAAATACAATGTGTTCAGTGACTGTGTTGCTAACCTGCTGCCTTACAGCTTTGAAGATATCTCTTTCACTATTTTGCATTACGACCGCAACAGCGACCAGCTGAACAAGTCGTCGCGCAAAAGGCTGAGCCAGATTGCCGATTACGTTCGCTATAACCAAGACATTGACCTTGTGCTGGTGGCAACGTACACCGACTCTGTCGACAGCAAAGGGATTAGCCAAAACCTTTCAGAGCGCAGAGCAGAATCGTTAAGAGAGTACTTCAAATCTCTAGGCCTGCCAGAAGATCGTATCCAAGTGCAAGGCTATGGCAAGCGTCGTCCGATTGCGGACAATAACTCGCCAATTGGTAAAGATAAGAACCGACGTGTTGTGATCTCTTTAGGTCGCACACAGGTTTAAGCTAAACAACAGCTTGTTTTGAAATGACAAAGCCCGTCTTGATGACGGGCTTTTTTATGTTTTAAATTTGGAGTCGTTGTTTTAACGGAACTTGTTTAATTCAAGCGGAAGCGGGCGATCATTTCACAGTTGGTCGCGGTATCGATCTTTTCCACCATAGAGGCAATTTTAGGGTTTGGGTGGCGTTTCATGAAATCGATAAGGGCTTTTTTACAACAACCAATAGAATCTATAAAGCTAGAGCATTGCGTATTAGGGCACTGAGGAATCAGTGTCAGGACCTTTTCAGAGGCAAGCTGAAGGTACTTAAGTTCATATTCTGTATCGCCCGCCCATCGCCAAAACTGAGCAAGGTTGTGGCAAGAGATGACCGAAATCAGTAAGCGTTCATCGGCCTGAATATCAGTACGCTCAGTAATTTCTTCGCTTAAATTCAACGCCTGCTGATAGTGAAGAATGCTTCGTACAGGATCGTCGAGTTGCAATGCAGTATCGGCAAGTAACGTGTGTTTTTCCCATTCGCTAATCATTGTATAACCTCACTAATCAAGATGGGTTTAATTTAAATGATAATCATTATTATGTAAAGTTTCATCGATTAGATTGTGAATAATAGTGGGTAAAGAATATTGATTATGAATGAATTGATAAAAAAGAAGCGAGCATAGTGCTCGCTTCTCTTGTGCATTAATTTAGCTCTTGCTTTCAAAGCCTAGTATCGCAATGGTTAGTGACTAACCTTCGAGGCCTGCACTTGCTTGTTTGTTCTGAATAAGCTCAATCATGTAGCCGTCAGGGTCTTTTACGAATGCAATGTGAGTAGAACCGCCTTTTACAGGGCCGGCTTCACGAGTCACGTTACCGCCAGCGGCTTTAATCGCGTCACACGTAGTGTAGATATCATCAACACCGATCGCTACGTGACCGAAAGCTGAGCCTAGGTCGTATTCAGTTGTGCCCCAATTGTAAGTTAACTCAATAACAGCACCTTGAGATTCGTCACCAAAGCCAACAAAAGCCAGTGTGTATTCGTACTCTTTATTTTCGTTCTTACGTAATAGTTGCATGCCCATTACGTTGGTGTAGAACTCGATAGATTTATCTAGATCACCAACTCGTAGCATGGTGTGTAAAATACGACCGTTTGACATGATTTGCTCCTAGCGTTAACTATGTTTACGTTTTTTGTAATTCTGTTTTATGCCGCCAGAAAAGTGCGGCACGGTTTAGCTTCTTAGCTTCTTAGCTTCTTAGCTTCTTAGCTTCTTAGCTTTGGGCTAACAGCTTATGAGCTTAGACGTCTGTTTTTTCCTTGAACTCACACAAATCCTCAATGATACAGCTGCCACAGCGTGGTTTACGTGCGACACAGGTGTAACGTCCATGAAGAATGAGCCAATGGTGGACATCCAGTTTGAATTCTTTTGGGATAACTTTAAGTAGTTTTGCTTCGACATCGTCGACGGTTTTACCCATCGCTAGCTTAGTGCGGTTTGATACACGATAGATGTGAGTATCAACGGCAATGGTTGGCCAACCGAATGCGGTATTTAACACTACGTTTGCTGTTTTACGACCGACACCTGGAAGGGCTTCTAATGCAGCGCGATCTTCCGGTACTTCACCATTATGTAGGTCAAGCAGCATACGACACGTTTTGATGGTGTTTTCTGCTTTTGAATTAAATAGACCGATGGTCTTGATGTACTCTTTTAAGCCATCAACACCTAGGTCGAAAATTGCTTGTGGCGTGTTGGCTACAGGGTACAGCTTATCCGTCGCCTTGTTCACACTAACATCGGTTGCTTGTGCTGATAAAAGTACGGCGATCAGCAACTCGAATGGGCTGTTCCAGTTAAGCTCAGTCTCTGGCTTTGGATTGTTTTCTCTTAAACGCTCAAGTATTTCTACTCGTTTTACATTGTTCATAGCGACATTACTTTCAAATAGTTAGGGCATGAAGCTTGGATTGCTTCTGCTTTATCATCGGTTACGCGCTCTTATGAGCGTCATTATTATGTGTACTTGGTCAACCTATTTACCTGATGAGCGGTTGAGCTACTCAGCAGGGTTTAAGCTACCGTAACTTATTAGGCATTGGTAACGCGAGCGCGTTCAATGACTGGTTTTTCTTGTTTTGGTTGTCTAGATTTTGCTTGGTTATCGATGATGTTTTTCAAAGCAATTAAGAAACCAACACCAATGAAGGCACCCGGTGGAAGCAGGGCTAACAAGAAGCTGTTATCAAATTGGAATATCTGGATTCGTAACACCGAAGCCCAGTCACCAAGCAGCAGGTCTGCGCCATCAAATAGGGTCCCGTTACCAATAATCTCACGCATCGCACCTAACACGACCAATACTGATGTCATGCCTAGACCCATCCAGAAACCATCTTGAGCCGCTGGTAGCACTTCATTTTTTGAAGCGAAGGCTTCCGCACGACCAATGATGATGCAGTTGGTTACGATCAGCGGGATGAAGATACCCAAAGAGAGGTAAAGCCCATAGGCGTAAGCGTTCATCAGCAATTGAACACAGGTTACTAGCGAGGCAATGATCATTACGAATACTGGGATACGTACTTCTTTTGGCACATGATTACGAACCAAAGAAACAGAAACGTTTGAGCCGACTAGTACAAGCAAGGTAGCAATGCCTAGCCCAAGTGCATTAGTGACTGTTGACGATACAGCCAGCAGCGGACATAACCCAAGAAGTTGCACTAGGGCAGGGTTATTGGCCCACATGCCATTTTTGATCAATGTTTTATGGTCACTCATTATTCACCACCACAATTTAGAGGTTGAGCAAGCAATGCTTGGTTGTTTTGGTTAACGTACTGGACCGCTTGTTTGACTGACTTCACGACTGCTCTTGGCGTGATAGTAGCGCCAGTAAACTGGTCAAAATCACCACCGTCTTTACGAACCTTCCAACGGTCTAGATTAGAATCCGTCACTTGCTTACCTGCAAACGAAAGAATCCAATCACTCACACGCAGATCAATCTTATCACCCAAGCCCGGAGTCTCTTGGTGAGAAAGCACGCGAGTACCTAAAATAGTACCGTCAGTTTTCATTCCAACAATGACTTTAATCGCGCCATTGTAGCCGTCTGGTGCAATCGCTTCGATCGCAATCGCGCTTGGCTCACCATTAAGCTTAGCAATGTAAGCCGGCATCGCTTGCTCAGTACCAAGCTCTTCTGCTTGAACCAAAGTACAAGACGAAAACAGCTCGTTGTCGTGCTGATCGCGTGGGATCACTTGGTTAAGAACAGACAGTAACTGAGCCTGTTCTTGTTGTTTGATCTGATCTTTGGTCAGGTAGTGAGTTACCGCGACCAAACCCGTCGAAGCACACGCAAAAATCGCGAGTACAAGGCCGTTTTTCTTAATTGCATTTAGCATGGTATCCGCTCCCTTAGTGACCGTATGTGCGAGGTTTGGTGTAGTAGTCAATCAGTGGAACACACATGTTGGCTAACAATACAGCAAACGCCACGCCATCAGGGAAACCACCCCAACTGCGGATGATAAAGACTAAACCGCCGATCAGAGCGCCAAACACTAAGCGACCTTTGACTGTCGTGGATGCTGAAACTGGGTCGGTTGCAATAAAGAATGCACCAAGCATAGTCGCGCCAGACAGAAGGTGAATGGTTGGAGAAGCGGTTTCTCCAGGAGTGAGCACTAAGAACACTAAGCTAAACAGAGTAAGACTGCCGATGAAAGCCACAGGGATATACCATTGAATAACACGTTGCTTAATCAGCACTAAACCGCCGATTAGGTAAGCAAGGTTTACCCACTCCCAGCCTACGCCAGCTAACCAACTAAATTGAGGTTGAGATAGTGCTTCTGAGGCAGTATTGCCTGCCGTTAATGCCGTTTTGAATGCATCAAGCGGCGTCGCCATTGTGGAGCCATCAATGCCAAGGCGTGCTTGTTGCAGAGACAAACCTTCGTTATTGAAGCCAGTAAAGATCATCAAGAATGAGTCAATAAAGCTTGTTGCTTCTGCTGTCAGGCTCGCGGGAGCATTCCAACTGGTCATTTGAACTGGGAATGAAATCAGCAAAACAACGTAAGCGACCATCGCAGGGTTAAATGGGTTCTGCCCTAGGCCGCCGTATAAGTGTTTCGCGATAATAATAGCGAAGAACATACCAATGACGAGGATCCACCACGGAGAGTGTGGGGGAATCGCGACACTCAGTAGCCAAGCGGTTACAACAGCACTGTAATCACGCAGTGCCATTACTGGCGGGCGTTTTCTCAATAGCATGACGGCTGCTTCAAAGGTAACAGCAAGTGCAATAGCAAATACTAACTGGATGAGGGTACCCCATCCAAAGAAGTAGGTTTGAGCTAGTAGACCTGGCAATGCACAAATAGCCACCCATTTCATTAGATCTGGGGTGCTTCTACGGCTATGCGCGTGCGGTGAGCTGGCGATAAAGAAGGCCACTACTCTTTCTCCTCATTGTTCTTTTTATCTAGCTCTTGCTGGGCTTTTTTCGCTTTAGCACGAGCGATAGCGGCAGCAACGGCTGCTTTTTTAGGGTCAACAGCTTCAGATTGAGTTTCAGCTGCCACTTCGAGCACTGGCTCTGGCGTTTCTACTGTTTCGTCTTGTTTCGCTTGCTGGGCTTTTTTCGCTTTAGCACGAGCGATAGCTGCAGCAACAGCAGCTTTCTTCGGATCGACCTGTTCAGATTGAGTATCAGTTTCTACTTCAACTACTGGTTCAGATGTTTCTGCTTGCTTAGCTTGCTGTGCTTTTTTTGCTTTAGCACGGGCTATAGCGGCAGCAACGGCGTCTTTCTTAGCATCGCCAGAACTTCCAGCTTCAGTTTCAACTGCAGGTTCAGGAGCTTCGGTTGTTTCTTGTGTCGCTTGTTGTGCTCTCTTAGCCTTAGCGCGAGCGATGGCCGCAGCAACAGCAGCTTTTTTAGGGTCGACTTGCTCCGATTGAGTCTCGGTTTCAACTTCAACCACTGGTTCAGATGTTTCTGCTTGCTTCGCTTGCTGGGCTTTTTTGGCTTTAGCACGAGCGATAGCGGCAGTAACAGCATCTTTCTTGGCATCGCCGGATTTTTCAGCAGGAGCTTCAGCAGCAGATTCAGCTTGTTGAGCTTTCTTGGCTTTAGCACGAGCAATGGCCGCAGCGACAGCATCTTTCTTAGCATCGCCAGAGCTTTCAACAGGAGCATCCGAAGCAGATTCCGCTTGCTGTGCTTTCTTCGCTTTAGCGCGAGCAATCGCAGCAGCAACGGCGTCTTTCTTCGTATCGCCTGAGCTTTCTGCAGGAGTATCGGCTGCTGCTTGTTGTGCCTTGCGCTCTCTCGCTTGACGCTTGCGCTCTTCACGCAGTTTAGACATTTCAGAGTTGTCTGGTTCAGCGCCTTCCGCTTTTTGAGCTGCAGCTTGTTTCGCTTTTGCCTTCGCAATAGCGGCAGCAACCGCAGGTTTCACTGCTGGTTCTTCATTCGGAGCCTGATCCGCAGCGGCTTTTTGTGCTTTAACACGAGCAATCGCAGCAGCAATAGCATCATCACCGCCGGATGTTTTCATATCTTTACGGCGGTTATCTGCGGCTTTTTTAAAGCGGTTTTCACGTTCGGCTTTATCACGCTCCATACGAGCGTTCTTCTCTTCAAAACGAATCTTGGCGCGTTCTGCAGCAGCGGCTTCATCTTTTCGAGTTTTGATTTCAGCTTTTGCTTGGCGATAGTACTGAACAAGAGGGATTTCGCTTGGGCAGACAAATGCACATGCACCACATTCAATACAGTCTTTAATATTTAGCTCTTCACACTTATCCAACTCGTTGGCTTTGGCGTGCCATTGCAGTTGTTGAGGAAGTAGAGACGCAGGGCAAGCTTCAGCACATGCGCTGCAACGGATACATTCCATCTCGTAAGTGCTTGGTGAGATCTCACGACGCGTTGGCGCCAAAATACAGTTCGACGTTTTGGTGATTGGCACATTGGCATGCGGCAAGGTAAAGCCCATCATCGGGCCGCCCAAAATTAAACGCGGCAGTTTTTTATCTGCTTTGTAGCCAAACTCTTCAAGTAACTCATGTACTGGTGTGCCTAATAGCGCCCAAACGTTACGAGGTTGCTTAAAGGTTTTACCGGTTAATGTCACAACGCGGTTAACCACAGGTTCGCCGTCAATTACCGCTCGCTTAATCGAGTAAAGAGAGCCGACGTTCTGAACCAAAACACCAATGTCTGCAGGAATGCCGCCAGCTGGAACCTCTTTGTTGGTGAGGATCTTGATAAGTTGCTTCTCACCACCAGAAGGGTATTTGGTTGGGATAACGCGAATGACGATATCTTTGTCTTTCGCTGCAATCTCAAGTGCTTTTATCGCATCTGGTTTGTTGTCTTCAATGCCGATAACCGTCAGCTTTGGTTGAAGAATGTGTTCAACCACTTCGATGCCTTTTAATACTTCGTCGGCATGTTCTTGAAGCAACTTGTCATCAGAGGTGATGTAAGGTTCACATTCCGCAGCGTTGACGATCAAAATGTCGGTACGACCTAAGCCTGATTGAAGCTTCTTAGCCGTAGGGAAACCTGCGCCGCCCATGCCTGAAATACCAGCTTGGCGAATCACATCAAGCAGTTCGTCAGAAGTCTTTGTCGAAAAATCTTCAACTGGATTTTTTTCAATCCAAGTGTCTAGGCCATCAGGTTTAATAACCACGCATATTTCGCTCAAGCCTGAAGGGTGAGCGGTAGTTCGCGGTTCGATAGCGGTAATCACACCCGATGTTGGTGCGTGTACTGGCAAAGTAAAACCTGTGTCTAAGGCCGTAAGTTGCTGACCTTTTAACACAGTGTCGCCAGCAGCAACCAATAGGTTCCCCGGCTTACCGATGTGCTGTTTCACAGGAAGAACGATTTCTTCTGGAAGCCTTGCATGGACGATATCAGTAGTATTCGACTGTTTCTTGTTTTCAGCAGGGTGCACGCCACCAGGGAAGTTCCAAATAGAGCCCGTGCGAATTTGTTCAATTAAAGAGATCATACTAACCCTATGCTTTAGGCTCTGACGCGGTCGCATCAGTTGCTTGGTTAGTGATATCAGTAACAGGAATGATGTTCATCTGCCATTTCCAATTTTCAGTCGTTGTTGCCACTGGAATCATTTCGATACAGTCAGTAGGGCACGGTGCGACACATAGATCACAACCTGTACATTCATCTTTGATTACTGTGTGCAGTGCCTTGGTACCACCAACAATGGCGTCAACAGGGCAGGCTTGAATACACTTGGTACAGCCGATACACATATCTTCATGAATGAAGGCAACGGTTTTTACTTTGTTATCTAAGTCATGAGCGGAGTCTTCAACTTCTACGCCCATTAAATCTGCTAGCTTCTCAATGGTTGCTTGGCCGCCCGGAGGACATTTGTTGATCTTATCTCCGTTAGCGATCGCCTCTGCGTATGGGCGACAGCCAGGGTAGCCACACTGACCACATTGAGTTTGCGGTAAAATGGTGTCGATTTGATCAACGATAGGATCGGCTTCAACTTTAAAACGGATAGAAGCAAAGCCCAAAATAGCGCCAAAAACAGCGGCTAAAACGGCTAGCGCAATGATCGCAATTAAAATGGTACTCATGCTTATTTCACCAACCCAGTAAAGCCCATAAATGCCAGAGACATTAGGCCTGCTGTGATCATCGCAATCGATGCGCCTTTGAATGGCATTGGAACATCAGCAACCGCAATACGTTCACGCATTGCAGCAAATAAGATCAATACAAGAGAGAAACCCACCGCTGCGCCAAAACCATAGATGATCGACTGAATGAAGTTGTGGTTTTCATTGATGTTCAGAAGTGCCACACCTAATACCGCACAGTTGGTGGTGATAAGAGGCAGAAAGATACCCAGCAGGCGATAAAGAGTCGGGCTGGTTTTGTGAACGACCATTTCCGTAAATTGAACAACCACCGCGATAACCAAGATGAAACTCATGGTACGCAGGTATTCAATACCCAGAGGGGTAAGGATGTAGGTTTCTACTAGGTATGCAGAGACCGACGCTAACGTTAGAACGAAAGTCGTCGCGAGGCCCATGCCAATCGCAGTCTCCAGTTTCTTGGAGACTCCCATAAATGGACATAGTCCTAAAAACTTCACTAGCACAAAGTTATTGACCAGCACTGTGCCAACCAACAACAAAAGGTATTCGGTCATAATGGATTAATTCTTGAGATTCCGATCCCGATATTATCCTGCTTTGCTCACCTAATAACAACCAAGGATCACTAGGGATTTAGACACTTGGTGAAAAAATCAACGGGTAACCGTTTGATTAAGATGGATCAGGTTAAGTATAGGTGGGTATTTGCGGGGAATGAAAAATAAGATTAACTCAATGATAACTCATCGAATCAATCCTATTTTCTTTGTTGTAAAAAGTGTCGAGGAACGAAATGACTTAGTCTTTATGAACCTGAGCTTTCTCAATTAATGTTTCGAACAGAGGCTCTGCGCACCAAAATTGGCATAAATAGCTTATGTTCCGTGTGTTCTTTTGGCTCGTCACTTGCGAGTTGCAGAGATAGCTTAACCGCTTGATTAGCCATGACTTGAATTGGGTAACGAATGGTGGTCAATCGAGGGTAGATGAAGCGAGCAATGTGGCCGTCATCAAACCCAATAACTGATATATCTTCTGGAATACGAACGCCATTTTCTTGTAATAACGCCAAACAGCCTGCTGCCATGTAGTCGTTATACGTTGCAATGGCTGTGATATCTGTGTTTTTTGCCATTAAGTTAACCATGGCTTGCTCACCGCCTAGCTCGTCAGGTTCACCATATTCGATGTACTCATCGTTCGATTCAATACCGTGATCTTTCAATGCATCCAAATAGCCACCTAAGCGGTCGTGAGCATCTTCAATATCGTGACTCGAGCAGATGTAGCCAATGTGCTTGTGGCCGTTTTTAATCAAATACTCAGTCGCGATGTAAGAGCCGCGGCGGTTGTCGAGAGCAATACAGCGGTGTTCGATATCGGGAACAATTCGGTTGATGAGAACTAAGCCGGGCACTTCATTGGCTAGCTTAACCAATTCTTCGTCGCTAATGCCTTTGCTATGAACCACGAGTGATTCGCAGCGGCTGTTGATCAGCAAGTTAATCGCATTACGCTCTTTGGTCGCGTCATGGTAGCCGCTGCCAATCAGTAGCTGCTTTTCTTGCTCACTTGCCACGGTATCAATGGCTTTGATCATCGAGCCGAAGAACGGGGCAGAAACATCATTAACCAGTACGCCAATCGCGTTTGAAGATTTGCTGACCAATGCACGGGCATTGGCATTTGGGCGATAGCCGAGTTTTTCCATAGCGGCTTTTACCGCCGCAATTGCGGTTTCACTGGTGTGAGGTGCATTGTTGATTACTCGAGAGGTGGTCGCGATTGATACGCCTGCTTCCTTCGCAACATCTTTAATGGTAGCCATTCCGCTCTCTTATTCTGAATATAATGCTGTGTGCTGGTGGTTGGACATTTAACAACGGATAGTTAGGCAATTCAAATATTAAACATCAAATATGACGAGGTTTGATGGTTTATTTTTGATTGGCTGACTAGTTTGAAAATAAAAAGCCAAGCTCTAGATTGAACTGACCCCCAATAG
>NZ_JBFRPB010000028.1:0-40256 GCF_041471785.1 Vibrio sp. 10N.261.51.C6
GTATAAGAGACAGGCTTAATCGCTGGCTTTTTTTCCTTTAAAATCAGTAAAATAAGAGCCGAGCACTTGCAGCTCTTTTTCCTAGTGACTAATCCGATAGAGAAAGGCAACGGTCACATTATCGTTAGGCACAACTCGCTTCTGCTGAGCCAAAAACAATTCCGCTGTCGAAACGGCATCGGCTAATGCATTGTGGCTGTTGTACTCAGGAAGCCCGTACCTTTCGCGAGTCCCTGCCAAGGTTAAATCGACTTCTTCATGATTGCTGATCGCTTTCTCCATGCTTTTCTCAATACACAAGGTATCAAGCCAAAGCAGAGGAATCGCTCTTAAACCGTAGCAGCGAAGAAGGTATTGGCTAATGAACTTCTCTTCGACCACACAAGCGTGTGCGACAATGATCTTGCCTTTTGCTGCTTCGAAAAACGTCAGCATCGCATCATGAATAGAGGCGCCCTCTTCTAACATTTGCGGCGTAATATGGTTGATAACAGCGGTTTCAGCGTTGATCTGCGAATCGTTATTCAGATAAATATGCTTGGCTGACGCTAAATCGATTCTCCCTTTAACCACATCGACCCACCCCATAGATAAGATAAGGTCTTGCTCGCTGTCTAAGCCCGTGGTTTCGAGATCTAAAATGATGTATTCGCTGTCTTTGGCCAAGTCCGTCATTTCAGGACAAGGCTGCTCTACGAGATCATGTAACGCCTCTGGCAACTTAACCGTTCCCAAATATTGCTTACGTTTACGTTTAATTCGCTCAAGCGGGTGAAAATAGTTTAGCATTCGTTTTAAACATTTATTAGTTGAACATAGCTTCATTAACGTGCTCCGAAACGAATTTTCGCCGCTTCTTGAAGGTCAGCAATGATCCTAAAGGCATCTTTCAAATGTTTACGCTCAAAGCTACCAAAGCTATCTGGGTTGATGTTGTTGTCAGGCACATCCCCGTTCTTCAGCGCTTCAAGTTGATGACCAAAACGGAAAGAGAGAATGAACTGGTAAGCACCCAGAATGTTCTTGAATGCATCGTCGCTCAGCATGCCTTTTTCATTAGCAGCAGCGAAACGTTCGTCAGTCGCCGACAAGTCGCACTCCACAGCAAGGCCATAAATACGCGCTAAGTCGATAATCAAGTTGATCGCGTACTTCTTCACGTTCAACGTTTTCTTATTCTCACCTGACTTCTCTAGCACTAAGCTATTGAAGATGCCAAGTGGCGGGTTGGTATTGACCGCGTCTTTCACTAGCGTGCTTAAAAACTCACGGTTACCGCGAATATTGCTATGCAGCTCATCGCGCAGAATACCTTCGAACTCACTGTTGCCGTAGATAGTACGAATTTCTAGGAACACACTGATGTTAAGCAAGCGTTCATACTCTGGGTTAGCCACCCACTTCTTGTAGTAGTGCTTCCACACGCTGAGTGGCTGACACCATTTTGGCGTCGCAGCCATGAATTTACCTGGACATAATGGGTAGTGACAACTTGCTAAGCCGTTGGTCACCATCATTGCTAAGTGCTTGAAGTAAATACGGTCACTGTCAGTTGCATCGTCAGCTAGTACAATCGCGCTGTCTTGGTCCGATAGCATATGCACTTCATTACGCGCGTGCGATCCCGCTACGATCCAAGAGAAATCACACGGTGGTGGGCCTAACTTATCAATCGCTATTTGAATCAATCGACGGGTGTAGGCGTCCATAATCATGGTCATTACCTTGCCGACGGTTTCAGGCGCCACTTTACCTTCCACCAGCGCTTCAAAAATAGCTTGTCGCTCTGAGGTGAACGAAGACATGGTTTTCACGCTGCCCGCGTATTTGATTTTCTCGATCAAGAATATCGCTTGAACACGGTGGTTTTGAACCAAATGAGACGTAGTAAGAAGACCAACGACCTTATTCTCTTTCACAACGGGCAAGTTACGGATATTAAATTGCATCATGATAGAGGCCGCATGCAGCACCAGATCATCCGGTTTTACAGTAAGTGGAGAGTGCGTCATTACCTCTGAGATCAGGCTATCAGTACTCACGCCGTGGGCAATCACTCGCTTAGTCATGTCTCGGTCGGTGATCAAACCAACAATGGTTTCACCTTCATAGATCACGGCACACGGTGAGCGTTGATGAAGCATTTCAACCGCAACCGACTGGATGGTTTGCTCAGACTTAACAATTGCCACCTGCCCGCTTGCCACTTCCTCAACTTTACGAATGAACAGGCCTTTCTCTTTATTCGACCAGACCACATCCAGTGCCGACTTCAAGCGAACCTGCGCCTGTGAAGCAAAGTGTTCTGCGCAACTTGGAAAGGCTTTGAAAAGCGTTTGAAGTGCCGAGTGTGGAATCACATAAAGTAAGGTGTTTTCGATTGCGACAGCTCTATAGCCTTTTTCGTCGTTGACTTCAGAATCTAAGAACGTAAAGCCAAACAAATCTTCACTGCCTAGACGGGCACGAAGCACACCATCCGATTTTCGTTGCTCCATAGAGCCCGTTCGAATGATATAGAGCGATTTTTCCTTCCCAGACTCACACAAATCGACCACATCTCCCTTGCCGAGATAAGTAATTTGCACGTTAGAGGCAAGTTCGCGAAGTGCTTGTTTAGGGATCTTATCGAATGGGTCGATTTGACCTATGAATTGAAGAATATTTGGCAGTAGAGACTGGGGCATAATCACACTCACAATAATTTAATTAGTATTATTATATAACTTAAAATACTGGTTACTAGTGCTTTTAACGAAACAGCAAATAATAGATTAAATATTGGACACCAGTCAGGTTTTCATCAAATTTGGATGCAAAAAAAGCACGTATCAAACGTGCTTTTTAGAGGTCACTGCTGAAATTAGCTTTTGAATAACCGTAATTTTAACTTTGACTACCCTAGTTTTACGAGAATGCCCTCTCGTCGATAATGCAAAACGATAAAAGCTAAAATAACAGTGAAAACAATTAACTAGCGGCTGGTAATCTGTGGTTTGTTTCTAACAGGTGACTTGCTGACGCGTGGCGTGCTTTGTCACTATTACCTGCCATGATTGCTTCATAAATCTGGCGGTGTTCGTTAATACAAGTACTTCCCTCTTCAGAAGAGTGAGAAATAAAGTTAACAAACATGGTCGTTAAGATGTTACCAAATGGAAGATAGAAGTCGTTACCTGTTGCATTGAAGATCAGGCTATGGAATTTCATATCAATATCTAGCCAACGCTCTTGATCAAGCGTTTCTTCGCTAGAGATTTCTACCATTTGTTGGAAAATACTAGACAGCTCAATACGTTGTTCTGCACTCGCGAACTGAGCAGCTAAAGCACACGCTTCTGGCTCAATTGCACGGCGTAAACCCAAAAACTGATGACAGAATTGGTCTGTATCGGCCAAACCGTCCATCCATTCGATCAATTGTGGATCTAAGAAGTTCCAGAACGCGCGGTTAACAACGCGAGTACCAATCTTAGGACGAGATTCTAATAGGCCTTTTGAAGTCAGAAGCTTAACCGCTTCTCTTAATGCTGTTCTACTGATACCAAATTGCTCACACAGAGCCATTTCACCAGGGATAATAGAACCTTGAGGCAAATTGCCCGACAAAATACCACGGGCGATTTCACGTGCAACTTGCACATGAAGGCTTCGCTTAGAGCCTGAAATAGAATTGAAAGAGCCAGCCATGTGTCTACTTACCGATTAGATATGTATTATTTAACTCGGACTATAGCACTGATTTATATCTTCACCAACACAGCATCAGAATAACGTGAGGTCACTACCAGTAAAGGTTGGAGCAATATTTCACAAACCTGCTCATCTTTAGGTTTATAAAACCAATTCAACCTATTAATTCATACAAATAGTTCTCATTTACTATTTCAATGTATGCGTGAACTCACAAAACCACCCTTACTCTCACTATTTATGTCGGTAATAACCCGTTTTTAGATAAACACCCTTGAATATAGCAAGTGTTATTGTATGATTTATTGGCGTGAATAATCTACAATATAGGCGGCTCTGATGTTTAACGATTTAAAAGGCAAACGCATTCTAATTACTGGCTCTACTGCTGGTATGGGTTTAGCTACCGCACGTGTCTTTGCAAAATACGGCGCAAAAGTCGGCATCAATAGTCGTGCTTTCAGCCCAAAAGTCGATGACGTTCTATCTGAACTTACCGCACTGGGTGGCGATGTTGCCTTTTTTCCTGCAAACCTAATGGACACATTAGAGTGCGAAAGGTTAGTCAAAGAGTTCACTGATCATTTTGGTGGCATGGACGTGTTGATTAACAACGCCGGTGGCCTTGGTGGTCGCGCCAATCTAGAAAATATCGATGATGAGTTTTATGAGCGCGTAATGAACCTTAATGTTCGCTCTGCGCTGATGACAACCAAGTTCTCTATCCCGCACTTACGCGCCTCTGCTGCTGAGTCCGGGCAAACATCTTGTGTGATTAGCACAGGATCTATCGCCGCTCGCGAAGGCGGTGGTGTTGGTGCAGGCATCTATGCCGCGTCTAAAGCTTGGTTACACGACATTCACCGCAATTGGGTGAAAGAGTTCGCGCAAGACAATATCCGTTTCAACATTGTTTCACCGGGCACTATCGACACCGCATTTCACGATGGCAAGAGCGACGATTTGAAAGCGACCATTGCTAACAACATTCCAATGGGACGCTTTGGCCATATTGATGAAGTTGCCCCTTCATTCGCTTTCTTTGCATCGCACGCTTGCAGCGGTTACATCACAGGTCAAATCCTAGATGTTAACGGCGGACAAATAACGCCCTAGTTAGCTGGTTTATATAAGCTCACTCAGCGATTTAAGTTCGCCACACTATATAAGGTTAACAGACCCGAGTAGATGAGGGAAAACCTCACACTAAATTAGACGTATACACTGACACTAAACACCAGATTCGTCTGGCTTTTAGTGTTTTCAAAGTTTCAATTTCAGGTGGTTTAAATGTCAATATTTACATTGGTGGAAGATTCAAGCCGCCGAATTCATGTTCAAGTGGCGAGACAAATTGCTCGCAAGATCTTGTCAGGCGAGTTAGAAGAAAATCAAAAGTTACCCAGCGAAATGGAGCTGTGCGAAATCTTTGGAGTGAGCAGAACTGCCCTTCGAGAATCAACTAAGCTACTTTCGGCAAAAGGTTTAATCGAGTCGAAGCCAAAAGTGGGCACTCGTATCAAACCGAGAACACAGTGGCACTTCTTGGACCCGCAATTGCTGTACTGGATCCAAGATTTAGAAGATACTAAACCCTTCTTGTCTCAATTTTTAGGCTTAAGAAAAGCGATTGACCCGGAAGCGTGTGCGCTCGCTGCAACCAATGCAACTGTAGAGCAACGCAAAGAGCTTTCGATTCTTTTCCAGAAAATGACCATCGCAGCAAATAGCTTCGATTATGAAGAGTGGACGACCAACGATCACCTGTTTCACCAAACGATTTTCTTATCGACAGGTAATCAATTTTACATTCCATTCGCGAACATTCTGTCGACTATCTTCAAGCAGTTTATCGACCACTCCGCTGAAGGCGGTCGCTTCTGTTTAGAAGAACACAAAGCGATTTACGACGCAATAATGTCTGGCGATGCCAAGCAAGCTCGAATTGCTTCTCAAGTCCTGCTAGACGATGAGAACCAAAAGCTCTCTAGGGTTGAATTAGCCATCGCATAACCGAGATTAACCAAACTGACTTGTTTTTCAAAGACACAAGTCAGTCTTGTTTTAGCACCCATTTTTTAACCATCAACTACCGTAGTGTTTTCTTCTTTAAACGCTCTACTCCGCCACCTCAGAGAAAGCTTACGGTTATACACATAAGGTGTTGTTTGTGTCTTCACAATCGTACGTAAGGAAAAATTTCTCTCTCGCCTGGCCCCTCGCCTTAAACGGTATCTTGATGCAGTCGATGTTGATGATCGACACACTGCTTGTCTCTCCTCTTGGTGAAATCCCTTTAGCTGCAATGGGGATTGCGACGACTATCGTTGCCTTTGTACTGGGAATTCAAATGGCGCTGGCAAACGGTACTCAGTTAGTATTAAGCCGCGCAGTGGGCTCTGGCATCGCCGCATCATTATCTAAAGCATTTTGGGCAGGGTTATTTATCAACCTTGGCGTAGCAACACTATTTTGGCTTCTACTTACTTTTTTCGAACAACCCTTGATTCAAGCTTTAACAGATGACGCTTCCCTTCACTTAGAAATCAGCCGCTATCTAGACATCTCGAAATACATCGTTATTTTTACCGCGTTAACGCAGGTGATCATTGCTTTATTTAATGCGCTAGGCAGAACTAAAGTCCCATTCAAAGGTTACTTAATTGAACTGCCTATCAATGCTGTACTCTCATATGTGCTGATTCATGGTTTTTCTAATTTTGAAGGGATTGGAGTACAAGGCGCTGCATTAGGCAGCATTATTGCAATAACGATCCGCTTGCTGTATTTGGTTTTGTGCGTGCATTTAAGCTCAGCGATTTCACTCAAATTAGACGCTCAGCGCTCTGAATTCTTTACCAACGTTCGCCGTCACTTTATCGAAATATTCCCTGTAGCAGCGAACGTGACCATGCTTTTGATTGGCGCAACGATATATCAATTGTTGTATTCGCAACTTAACATCAACGCTTACGTAGCGATTACTTTGGTGATGCCTTGGATCAGGGCTGTCTCTCAATTTATTACCGCTTGGGCTCACTCTTCCGCGATTACTATCAGCCAAGCGATTGGCTCCAAAAAGATGGATGACCTAGTCAAAAACGTCGATACCAGTATCGATATTGCAGTCGTCATTTCTTTCGTTTGTGCACTCTTATTCGCAGGATTAAGTCTGGTCATTGGTGACATTTACCCGAACTTGGATGAATCTACCTATCAAGCATTGGCCGTTATCGCCCCACTCTACATATTCTTGCCAATTGTTCGTGGCTACAACACGGTTCATGGGAATGTACTAAGAGCACTAGGAAAAACGACCGCAGTCTTCAAAATCAACTTTACTGGTCAATGGGTAATTTCAATTCCATTGTGTGCATTGATCATCTTTGGTTTAGATGGCTCTATCTTTTGGGCATTTGCCATCCAACCATTCGAAGAAGTCGTGAAAGCTTTCCCATTCCGTCACTTGGCTCGAAAGTCTCTTAAAGAGTTTGATGCCGACAAAGCTAAAGAGTTGATGTATGACTAAACTCCGTATCGAGTTGCCGTCCTAAAATCTTCCCACGCGTTCTGAATACAACCTTGTCTTTTGACAAGGTTGTATTGTTTTAGCTGTACCATTCATTGGTAGGCTTCAGCACACCCTCATTGATACCAAGGTCACATTAATACCAAGGTCATCTTAAAACTCATATAAAACAAAAAGACCACTCAACATTCGGTTAAGTGGTCTTCGAAAATATTCCTTAAGGACTGCGTCTAGCTAGCCTATTGGTTATGCTATGTGCTATTTACCGTTCAACTTAAGCGCTGAGAAAGTCACACTGTTGTAATCGCCATTCTTTTTATCGATAGCGAAATCGCCAGTACCGCCACAACCAGGTCCCCATACAGGGTGAGAATCGCTCACGCTACATTGGCCGTATGCGCCCGCTTTGTAATAGAAATCATCTTCAGCATAACCCGTTGGTGAATCAAGCTCATCAATACCCTTGCTCAGATCGATTTCATACTTAACCGTATCGTGACGTTCTGTTTCAAACGTTAGGTACATCATGGTGCCTTTCACTTCCACTTTGTAGCTAAACTCTTCACCAAGAGCAATGCCTGCTTCACCCGGTTCCGCTGGGTTTTCCCAAGTGTTACCCCAAACAGGGTAAGCTATATCGGCACGGTTAGGATCTTTTTTCTCTAGGTTACGCTCATAGTTCCAAAATACTGAACCCATTTCTTGGCCAGGAAACTTCTTATAGAAGATCTTTAGTGGTTCATTACCATGCCCGTAACCAGTTCCAGCTTTGATTAACTCATTATGTTTTTTAGCGTGAATCTGACCAACAACCACCGAGTGAGCTGGGTACTTTTCTGGGAACTTAGCGTTAACTGAGACGTGATTAACTTTTAATGTCGCTTCTAATGTTCCGCCAACAGCACTGTATTCACTAGCCGCTGGGTGACTCGACAGTGCCCACTGGTTTCCTTTATCAGCCGTATCGATAGAGAAATCTGCGCCTCTTGGCATTTGTCGTAATTCAGAACGCGCATTCTTCGAGTTTTTCGTCGTAATCGCTTGGTTCTGCACTTCAAATACAAGGTTGCCGTCTTTATCAAGATGGAAGAAATCACTATGTGAGTAGCTCATCATGGCTACCCCTTCTATTTCATCAACACGACCATCTTCATTAATATCTGAAGGTATGGTTATTTTCCAATTATGCATATCGAATTTATCGGCAGGTACGGGGTAAGAAACACCGTTATTTGCGAAAGTAACCATTGGTACAGTCGCTAATAGCGCCACTGCTAATATGTTTTTCTTAAACATGACTCATCCTTTATTGTTAACAGATACCGAGTACACACTCAGTACAGAAACCACTTTTGAACACGAATTAGTACTAAATATTTTCTCTTCGACTTAAATAAGCCAACCGATAAATAGAATTTACATTTAGCCATTTTGTAACTTTTATTAAACATCTGGCTATGGTTTATATTTATGCCTCTCAACATGCTCCCTATGTTTAAGCCACGATGGTTAAAATCATCATTATTAACATATAGAAACACTTAATATTTGTATTATTTTAACACATGCAAAAAAGTGATTTTCTAAGGTTTGTGAATATGAGAAGTACGTCATGATTGATTTAATACACAAGCCATAAATTGAGATATTCATAACATTTAGCTATATACTTGGGCCATTAGTCAGAACTTTTTGATAGATCTCACAGAAATCTGACTCAATAATAAATACCATATTTGTCATACATTAATTTAATACCATGTAAGGTATTGGTTTGTGAGCCACGGGTACATTGGATGTATCCAGAATTAAAAAATAATAGTGAGACAAAGGTATGAATTCTGTTACAAAAATTGCTGCAGCTGTTGCATGTACTCTTTTAGCGGGCACAGCTACTGGTGCATCTCTTGATTATCGTTACGAGTATCGTGCTGCGACGGATTATACAAAAACAAATGGCGACACGGCTCACGTAGACGCTCGCCATCAACACCGAGTGAAGCTAGGTGAAAGCTTTCAACTGTCAGATAAGTGGAAACACTCAACGGGCCTTGAAGTTAAATTCCATACTGACGATTCTTACTACGACGCAGATTCTGGCGAAGTTAAATCAGCAAACAGTAGAAGCTTCTATGACGGCAATTGGTATATTTACGGTATGGAAGTAGAAAATACAGCAACTTACAAAGTCGATAACAACTGGTATCTACAAGTTGGTATGCCGATCGCTTGGGACTGGGATGAGCCGAACTACAACGGCGGTGACTGGAAGATGAAAAAAGTCACTTACAAACCTCAATTCCGTGTTGGTTATAATGCGGATATGGGATTAACGACTGCCATTCGTTACCGTCACGAGTATGCTGATTTCCGCAACCATACACAGTTTGGTGATACGGATTCAGAAACTGGCGAACGTTTAGAATCAGCTCAAAAATCCAAAATAACGCTAACAGGTGCATATAAAATTGAGTCTCTACCGAAGCTTGGTCTTTCTTACGAAGCAAACTATGTAAAATCTTTGGATAACGTACTTCTTTATAATAGTGATGACTGGGAATGGGATGCTGGCTTAAAAGTAAACTACAAGTTCGGTTCTTGGAAACCTTTTGCTGAGATTTGGTCTTCTGATATCAGCTCATCTTCTAAAGATCGCGAAGCAAAATACCGTGTTGGTGTTGCTTACTCATTCTAATTAGAAATAGTCAATTTATAAAATACCCCTCTCCTCTTGTAAATTTTTGGGGCATATTTTAAGCACTTTATTTAAATAATAGGATGTTCTAATTAACGTTAGTTTCATCCTAATAAATATTTAACGACTATTCATTATCTACTTCTTATGTGATTTACATATGGATTTAATATCATAAAGAGAATATTTTATGCAGATTTCTAAAGTCGCTACAGCTGTCGCTCTTTCGACAGGTTTATTATTCGGTTGTAACAGTGATGGTTTACCTATCCCGACCGATGGTTCTACTGATCCAGGTAACCAACCTTCAGCATTAACTACGGGTTACTGGCAAATCAGTGATGGTAACTCCGCTTCAATATCCGCGTCATCAAATGCAGATCTTCCAAATGTGTATGTTTTCCAAGAAGATGGTAATCATAAATACTATGACGACGATGATGACTTAGGTACTTACACGATTAAAGATGCAAGTGCTTCTACTAATAATTATGATGAAGAAGCCGGTACGGTCTCTTTCACATATTATGAAACAGGCACATCAACGATCGAAATTCTAGATGGTGTTTTTTCTTTCGATGACGCTGGTGCTCTGAATATTTCAGATAACACCACTGGCATAGACTACTCTGGTTCAGACCAAACTGCGACTGACGCCGTACAAGAAGCTATCAGTAAAGCCAATGAAGCAAATGGTATCAATGGCTACGTTCAAATCTTGGACACCAACAATGGTGGTGTAAAGAATGATGTGGGTGAACTACGTTTGAAATTGTCTGACAGCAGCACAGGGGCAACAGTAGACAGTATCGCATCAGGAAAGGTAACCGTTGACTTAATCTACCAAGTAGATGAAGACACCGAGCAAGAAGCGAATGGTTCAGGTAATAACGCTTATATTAGTCTCTACGCTTCTGGTACTTCTAACACTAATTTACACGGCGAAGTTATTTTTAATGCTGGAGAAATTTTCTACCGTTCCACGGTTACCGATAGTAGCGGTAAACCTCAAATTCCTGATGAGCCTGTAGGCACTTACACTTTAGGTGAAGATCTCGCGGTTGAAATCAGTTGGGCGAGCGGTTACTACACATTCAAAGTCAATGACACTGTATACGACAATAGCGGCAACGGTTTTGAGGCTTTCGACAAAGCTGCCGTTACAATCGTGTCATTGAAGCTTGGTGATACTTCCAACACAACACATTACGAATTGAACGCTGATAACTTTAAAGTTTATTCAAATGACACGACTACTGACGAGTTAGTATTTGAAGATAACTTTAATAACTATCCGAATGGGCAACTTTTGTCAGGCAATCCGTATAACAACAATACTGCGGAAGCGACTGTTGTTGTGGATGGCGGTAGTACTGAGCCAGAACCTGAGCCAGAACCTGAACCAGATCCAGATCCAGAGCCAGAGCCCGGCGAAGTAACAGACAACTTCGATTCTTATACTGTAGGTACGCAGATCGATGTGGCTAACCCTGCGTACCAGACAAAAGGTGTTGATGGGGTTTTAAATACAGCAGTGATCAGTAGTGACTTTGCCAAGTCGGGTTCTAACTCTTTACGAATTGAAGATGGTGCGGACTCAACCACTGATAATAACAAAGCTATCGTTGGCCGCGACTTTGCTAATGGCGCAGCAGAAACTGGCTCTGTTTCTACATCTGTATACATCCCTAGCGATGGCTATGTAAAAGCATCATACATTTTCTTAGGTTCTAATAACGATGCATCATCTAGTGGTCGCTTCACTGAAGTTGTATTTACATCTAGTATGATTAAATTCCGCAACGAATCAGGCAGCCAAGTTGACCTTGCTTCATACTCAAAAGACACATGGGTAGATGTGACCATTTCATGGGTAGATACAGACATTACCGTCAATGTTGATGGAACAGACTACACTGGGTTAAAAGCTGAAAGTGCAGGTGGTTCCCCGACCGCTATTGCGCTATACAATGGTGACAATGGTTCAAAAGGGACATACACCTACTTCGACAACCTAGATTCAGACCTATTCTAGTTCTCACTAGAAAGTCTGTTTGACTTGATTGCTAGATAAAACAAATCCCTATCAACGTAATTTGATAGGGATTTTTTATTGTTAGCTCAAGAATAAAAAGCAGACTGGCGATTCAGTTAAGCTCTCTGACTCAGCGGAACTTTGCTTCAGCGTTGAATAAGCACCGATGCTGCTAGTAACGAATGCCCCCTTGCCTCTCTAACTTATTTAACCCTCTCAAAAGCCCTGTATCTATCATAGATAAACAAAACCCCTCAGCTCTGCACTCAACCCACAAATTATTATTCAACATCACCGTACCATACAATCAAGGTATTTACGGCCTGCAAGCAACTAACCCTCAAGCGTATCCCCTTGAGCACTAGATGCGTTTGATCATCGACTTGAGCCCGCCTGAGTATTTCATTAAGCATTGGCGCTAATAAAGTGATGGCTAACCGCCCTTCTATTTATGCAAGAGTTAGAGCACGATTTATGGCTGTTGCTAGGAGTCTTGCTAAACAACCCAAAAGTGGAGGTTTCAAAAACAGTACGGGAGTAATCAGCCGAGTTAATGCTTATTAGTAGACCACGCACAACAATACGTTCATGTGTAGACGTCGCATTAGTACATACCTTGAGAACGAAGTCGAAGTTTTCTAGCTCTGGCGATTCCAAAATAATATTGGCATTGTTTAGCTTTGAATGAGAGCCAATATGACCTGTTATCAGCTGAGATTAATCATGACTGAGGTTAATGGTGATCGGCGATTGGGGAAAGGATAGTGACTGAAACTGATAATGACTGAAGTTAATACTGAATGAGCTTAATGATAATGTCTTAAACTCTGTGCAACTGATAACTACCCTTCTCCGACTCAATTAAATCATACGCTTAAGCCCAAACAACAGGAGGCAAAAAAGCCTCCGAACCCTAAGGCTGGAGGCTATTGCGATAGCTTTAATGTTAAGTGTTATTCGGTTAGATTACTTTTTGTATTGATCGTGCGATACGTCTAGTTGGTAGAAAGTCGCTTGTGAATAATCATCTAGGTCGCCGCTGATATTTTGGTTGTAAACACCGGCCTTGAAGTACATGTACTTGCCGCCTACGTCGTAACCGCTGTTGCTCATATCAACCACTTGTACAACGTCGTCTTTGCCTTCACGCATTAACGTTACAGTCATCGTGTTGCCTTTAACGTCAATACGGTAGCTGAACACTTCGCCAAGTGCGATACCATCGTCACCCACTTCAGCCGTCATGTCGCCCACTAGAGGGTAGAAGTCCTCTTTAGTTGCATCTTGGCTTTCGTGTGCGAAGTAAACCGCACCCGTTGCTTGGTTTGGCAGTTTACGGTAGTACAAACGAATTGGTTCATCGTTTTGATCGTGAATCTGACCAATGATAAAGCGGCCTACTTCGTTCGCATTACCTGTTGTTGTTGCGTGATCGATTTTCAACGTTGCTTCTAAAACGCCATCAATACCAGCAGCAGCTTCTAAGTCAGACTCAGGTGCGCTTGAGAATACCCAGTTGTTCTTGTTAACACCTTTAGTGCTAATAGACTGGTCACCACGGCGCATCATTTCGCGAAGCTCTGTACGCGCATACTTAGTATTTTTAGAGGTACGAACACCTTTCACGTAAGACTTGAAGACTAGACCACCATCGTCAGCTGTGTAGAAGATCTCTGGGTGTTGGTAACCGTTTGCAAGGTTCCACTCAGAAACATCATCAGGCTTACCGTTTTTGTCATGGTCGAATGGTTGAGATAGGTACCAATGCGTCATGTCAAAGTTTTCGCTTGGCGCGTTACCTGCAACTGGTGTCGCTGGCAGGCCTGTCGGAACTGGCAGTGCACTGCGTGTGTCACATTCAACTGAGGTCTCACAAGGGTAAACCGCTGCTACACCAAAGTTACCTGAACGAAGATCTTTGCGCGCATCTTTACGTGCTTTTTCCACTGCTTTCATTTCAGCGATAATAACTGCTTCTGCTGCTACCACGTCTGAAGTGATGATATGGCTAGCAGGACATGCGTTAATGTTACAGTTAACCGCAGCTAACCCTGTCACACTGTTCCAACCATTTTTGGTGTTACCGTGACCAACGTATCTTACGTAGCGCGCTTGCACTGCTGGCTCGAATTGGAAACGCTCTAGGCCGATCGCTTTACCTGAGCTCAGTTGGTTTTCAAGTACGGTTGTCCAGGTTTCACCATCGACACTTACTTGAATATCAAATTTAGACTGGCGCTCGTTACCTTTGCTGAAAGATGCTTGAACCGCATCAAATTCTTGAACTGAACCATAATCTAGCATTGCCCACTCACCGTCACCCGCTGAAGACCAACGTGTAGTTAGGTCTTGGTCAATGAGACGATCAGGTCCGTTACCATCATGGCTACTAGCGGCAACAGCAACTGGCGTCAGAAGCGCTTCACCAGTTTCTTTGTTATTTGGGAAATCAACAGTCGGTGTGCTCGTGCTCGCACAACCAACTGCAAGTAAAATAGAAGAAGCGAGTAAGGTTTTTAGAGTAATTTGTTTCATATCTAATCCATTATTATAATACAAAGACAGCGTTCGTAAGTGAAAGATAAATTGGCAAACACGAGCTATAAGGCGTTTTCTCTCTCAGTATTTGCGATAACACAAAAATATTACGTAATCTTATAATACAAATAAAACACTTCGTTGAATAAATGAGACTGGGAACACTTTTCGCTTTTTCCATACTTTAACTGGATCACACTTCCTATTGATAAAAGACAACATATGAAAATTTAGAATGCGAAATGGGCTATCAAGGGCGAAAAATCCGAGCGGTAATGGTGAGAATGTGCATCACTCGAGCAGAGCATTTATCGTTCAGAACATCTCATTCACCAGTGTCGCAGCAGTTAAAAAAAGACCACATTGTTAGGAATCAATATGGTCTTTAAAGCAGTCATTGTTGTTACTCAAACGTTAGCTAATTCAATAATGTTCAGCTCTAAGAGAGCTAAAGCTCACATCAAACACTTCACCCGCATAGTCGCTATCAGGCTTAAATTGTGGGTAGATGCCCGCTTTGAAATAGAAAGCGATGTCTGTCGATGTCCAATCTGATGTTAACGAAACCGTGTCCCCATCTTTATCTGTGTAATCTTGTCCCCAAGGGATTAAATGAGAAACGGTGTTGGTTCCATCTAAATCATGAGTCGCCAAGTAGATACCGTCTTGATTGGCACGAATCGTATATCGCCACTCTTCACTTGCCGAATAAGTCCCTAACTCGACACTGAACGGGTCACAATGATTACAGTCTTGGTTGTTGCGCTCAAAATCAGAGTTCAGTATCACTCTTACTGGCTTACTCTCGCCTTCCCATAATAGTTTCACCAATGCTTGATTGATCTTCCAACCATGGATTTGTCCAAGTACCACTTTTGGATCTTGATTGTTGATGTTCGGGTAATCTTCAATTCGCAAGCTTGCGGTTAACTCGTGACTGGTAGCGTTCGATCTAGTGTCGTCCAAATACCAACTTGTATCTTCATCACTGGTGCTACAATCCGGTTGAACACTGCTTTGATACAACTCCCTGAGCTCAGAGCGAATATAGCTAGAGTTTTGGGTAGAGGTGCCGTATCCCATATCCGCTCTAAAGTGCATTCTTCCTTCATCAGTATTGAAGTAAGAAAGATCAATATCACTGTCGTACACATCGCTGTCATTTGAAAGAAGATCTTTACTCGATTCACAACGTTCTGGTTCTAACTCAGCAGCACTGTCACCACCGCTTCCATACCAATCATTCTTACTCGGTGGAATAGTCAGCTTCCAATCATTAATGTCCCAATCGTTTGATCCATCGATTTGAGTCGTGGTGTATCTCAACGCCTGATAGTAAGCAATCGCTTCACCATTCTCAAATTGGTTATAGATACCCGCTTTGAAGTAGCTCAATAAATGCTGCCAGTAAGCGATGTCTTGATTCACTTTTACTTCATCATTCACTTTGAGCGACAGTGTGTTCTCATAAACAGAAAGATCAAATTTGGTAAAACTGTCCAATTCCGCCTCACCTAAATCGTAGCGATTGTATGACGTGGCATAACAATCCGAAGAGTCAGCAGCGCTGCTACAATCAATGGCATTGTTTTTCATGACTGCCCAGTAGTGACCTGTGAGGCCATCTCGTTCTTGCTCCCAAACCACACGCAATAGCGGATGAGGGATATAACCCGTACCACTCTCATCAGTCCCCTTATTGTGTATCTGCAGCAACGTCACTTCATCATGGTCGGCAGGTGAACTCGCCATTGCATGCTCGATATCAGGTAAGCTTATTTCCGCATACAAGCTTCGTCTTACACCCGTTTCATTGATATCGAAGTTTTCTCCCTCACGAACTTCAGAGCGCATCTTGTAGTTCGTCATTTTGAAGATAAGATTTTCCGTCTCTTCGTCAGCATAAAAATAATCACTGACATAACCATCGAAGTTACCATCTTTGACTTCAGAGGTTTTATTGCCCTCCTCTCCATTAGGATCAGAGACCTGAAGATCTGAGCTGGAAAGGATGTTTTGATACTTGGTAATATCATAAGGCGCAACAACACCAGCGGGCATTCCTGGGTTATTGGTATCGGAAGGATCACTGCTGTCACTGGAGCTGCTTCCACCGCAGCCATACGTAAGCGAAGCGAGTACTACGACGAAGATTGGCTTATTCACATTTATCTCACTTATCCATAAGAATAGAGTGACAATGTATATTTGTACTATTTTATGTCAATTATATATTTATCAGAATGTGAGATGCGGCAAATGAAGTGGGATGAATGAGTATTGCGTAGAGTTAGACTCAAGAAAAACGCAGAAAGGCCACTCTAAACTCGCAAGCTATTGAGTGGCTCTCAGATCAACAACTAAACTTAGTATTTTGATTTTTAAATATAAATATTAGAAAAGTTAAACCTTAAAGCTGCTCATCAAGTCACTAACGCTGCCGTTAAGTGTTTTGATTTCTGCTGATTCAATCAACTGATCTTGGCTTAGCTTATTAAGCTCCTCAACAAAGCTTTCAATCTTATGCATGTTCTTAGCAATGCTCTGAATAAGGGCGTTCTGCTCAACAGACGAACCCGAAATATCGTTATTAAAACGACTTACCGTTTCCATCTGTTCCGTTAGCTTGGCCAACATATTTACCGCTTGAACCACTTGGGCACGCGTCATTTCACAGTTACTTTTGGTCAACTCAATCGATTTAACCAAACCATCTGATTTAGACTGCAAGCCAGACAGCGCTTCATCAATTTCAGAAGTACTGATTTGAGTTCGGTTGGCTAACGCACGGACTTCATCAGCAACCACCGCGAAACCTCGGCCATGCTCACCCGCTCTCGCCGCTTCAATTGACGCATTCAATGCCAGCAAATTAGTTTGTTCCGCAATTCCTCCAATCACAGACACGATAGACTGGATACTCTGCGTTTCATTCGCCATTGAGCGAATATCATCAGAGGTGGTGCAGACTTGCTTCTCAAGATCACTGATATAGGTTTCCGTCACGGTGTTAATTTGTTTCGTCTCATCACTGAACACAGCGGCCTCTCTTGCTGCTTCTGCCGCCGACTGAGAACTCTTCTCGACTTCGTTTGATGCTTCAGATAAGCCGTTAATTGCAGAGACCACTTGAACCGTTTCATCAGTGTGAACTTTCAGTACATCGCTGGTTTCTTTACAACCTTCACGAATACTCAGTACCTTAGTATCGAGATCCGAGTTCTTAAATTTGACGTCCTTAACCATCTCTTGCAGACCAATGATGAACAAGTTGATGTCTTTGGCGATATGCCCTAAGTCATCATTCCCCTTCTCAACAAGCCTTTGAGTCAGGTCCCCGTTACCTTGAGATAGATCGTGGACGATTTTTCTCAGTGACACGATTGGGCGGTAGAAGCGATTCAGCAGTAAAATCATCAATATCACCGAGCCAAGCACACATGCCACGATAAGGATACGCGCACTCGACATCACGCCATTCAACTGATTGAGCGCGAGTTCAGGATCGATACTAGATATCATGTACCATTCTTTCTGGCTGCCAATATCCACTTTCTTGGCCATCAAAATTCTCTGGTTGCCATCAATCACCCCCTCAATGAATTGGTCAGGTAGTTCAATAGCTTCATTGAGTTTCATTAAGGCGTCAGCAGAAGATATATTGCTCTGTGGAAGCACGTTTTCTATTGTGGATGCAATTACCATCCCTCTCTCATCCACGATGATACCTTTGGCTTCGTAGATGCTATCTAGCTGTTTGAGCTGAGTTTCCAAATCATCAAATCGAATGTCTGCCATGATGACGCGATCTTGATAGGTGTAAGTCACACCAATCATAGGTACTTGAGTACTCTTGGTGAAAAACAGATCACTAAAAGATAAGCCTGATTTCAATTTGGCTTGTTGATACCAAGGTCGAACGGTTGGGTTGTATTTTTCTTTTATCCCTACACCGTTAGGAAAAGACTCTGAAGGGCGAGAGGTATAAGAACGGCCGTCGTCAAAACCCACCACAATCTTGTCAATGCCACCCAGCTTTGCAGCATAATGCATGAGTGCTTCATTCGGCACTTGGTATGGGGATTTCATGAACTCTTGTGCAACAGAGTTAACGGTATCGATGGTGCGCTGAACGGTATTTTCTATTTGATTAATTTCTATCGTTAACGAGTGATCAATCTCGTTATAAATCGTTTGGTTTACTTGATCAGTCGCCAAGTTAAGCGTGAACCAGTTCGTAAATGCCAAGGCACTGGAACTGACGATCGCCACCATTAAAATCAATTTTCCTTTAAACCCTAGAGACAATTTTGAATTCATAAAACTCATAATCCATATCAACCTATGTCTATTATTTTTATCCGAATGAAATGGTCATTTTTTAGATATTCGAAGATACGGGAAGCAAAACTTGTTCATGCCGTTCCATCGTCACAACCATCAATTTAATTAATATTGTATGTTTAATTTACTGCACTTTCTGTGAGCAATCTTGACATATCAAAACTGGTTAAAATCACCCTGTGACATAGGTATCATTTATGAGTTTGAACTTTTAACATGATTAGAAAGGAATAATTAACCAATTAAAAATGATCAACTTTCAGATGATTACCTCATAACTTCGCCGATAATGCCTCCACTCAAATTATTCATATCACTTTCGGTCACCTGACTAGGAAAGTGAGCCTTAGGTCACATTTTCACTAACCAACCATTCACTCAAGGCATTCAATCTTAAAATTTATTTGTAATACAATAAGCCTTAAGTTATGATGTATTTGAATCATAACTTAAGTTCTTTCTGGATGCTTTTGTTCAGTTCAAAGTGATAATTGAAGCAGCCGCTTTAAGGTCATTGAACGCGTTTAACGTAGAAACTGTCGGGGGATCTCGTTATTCGTTTTTTCACTTTCTATTGATCATTTGTTTTTCCAGACGGCTCGTCCGAACATGCCCATACAGTCACCAGCTGTGTGGGTTTTTTTTACTTTCTTTTCAGACCCGATATACGAGCGGTGTTAAGCCATCGCCAACAATCAGTTAAGTGCACTGGTTTAAGCTTGCGAGGAAAAGTGAGTGAGTTGGTGCTAGAAGGCTTTGAATTTACAAATAGATATAGATATAGATATAGAAACAAAAATAGGAATTGAGGCAGTAACAAAGTTGAACAGAGTTTTGAGTAGGTGTAGCTGAGGAAGTAGAAGTAGAAGAGTTTAACGAGGGAACAAAGGGTTGGGTATGGCAGATAAAAACGAACCTCGCTGAGGTATCGCCGCCTAAAAAGACAGGCAATACCCTAGCGAGGTCGTACGTCGATTACTTCTCTAGTTTAGCGAAGTAGTCGAAGATTACTGGTACGTCGTTGTTACCCATTCCTGCGTCAACAGCAGCTTGTAGGCTAGTTGCAGTACCTTGAGCAATTAGAGACTCAGTACCTAGCTCTTCACAAAGAGCAAGGAAGTAACCAAGATCTTTGTTAGCGTTAGCAACAGAGAAACCTAGCTTCTCTTCGCCGTCTACTGCGTAGAACTTACAGAATTGCATGAATGGTGAGTTAGATGGACCTGCAGACATGATGTCAAACAGTTGTTGGCCATCAACACCAGCGCGTTGAGCAACAGCGAAAGCTTGAGACATAGTTGCAACAGTCGTCATACCCATGAAGTTGTTTACAAGCTTAGTAACGTGACCAGAACCTAGAGCACCTAGGTGGAATACGTTTTCGCCTTGCTCTTCAAGAACAGGTTTAACTTTGTTGAAAGTTTCCATGTCGCCAGCAGCCATGATGTTCAGAAGACCATCTTTAGCGTGTGCAGGAGTACGGCCTAGAGGTGCGTCGATCATGCCCGCGCCTTTTTCAGCTAGAGCTGCGCCGATTTTCTTAGTAGAAGCAGGGATAGAAGTACCGAAGTCTACTAATACTGCGCCTTCTTTGATGCCAGCTAGAACGCCGTCTTCGCCGTAAACGATTTTTTCAACAACAGCAGAAGTTGTAAGACAAAACTGAACGATATCACTTGCAGCCGCTAGTTCTTTAGCAGAAGTGAATGCAGTTGCGTTGCCGCGATCTGTAACGCGAGCAACAGCTTCAGCGCTTAGATCCATTACGTTTACGTGGTAGCCGCGCTTTTGCAGGTTTTCAACCATGTTGCCGCCCATAAGACCTAGGCCAATGAAACCGATTACAGGTTTAGTCATGTTCAAACTCCAAATATAGTATTGTATGATTATATGCTCATTATAATAACTACGTCTTTCTCGTTACGCAATAGTTTTAGGGTAATCCTTCAATGCTTAGACGCAAGTTGTGACGGGGATTCACTTTACGAGAAAATATGGTCACGCTTTGTACTTACAAGAGCGATATCCCAATCAAAAAATAACCTATTGATGAAATAATGCACTCTAAATGTCATACGATTAATGAGAATAAGCCACTCCAATAACGATTATTAACCTGCCGTCCCTTTTTTCAGACAAGATTAAGGCTGCCCACTGTCAGTAGTTGACAAATTATTGGAAGACAGTCACTGCCCTAGCCTTAGTAAGGTTTACTGAACACGGGTTTTAAACCAAGTTTTGTCGCCACTTACTAAGCCTGGCACTCTTGCTACTTAGCCTCTAACTAACCAACGCAACCTCTTCCCACCTCGTAGGCTACTGCCTGTTCTGTGCAAACAAAAAAACTCCGAGCTTTCACTCGGAGTTTTTAGTATCTAGCTTCTGTTGCTTCAGCGAATTACAGTTCGATTGAAACCGTTTCACCATCAACATTTAGCATTAGCGTGTTGCCTTCAAGCTTGTGAGACACTTCAACTTGCTCGCCTTCGTTCTTATTAGGAACAAGA
Organism: Vibrio sp. 10N.261.51.C6; assembly: GCF_041471785.1. Classification (NCBI taxonomy): domain Bacteria; kingdom Pseudomonadati; phylum Pseudomonadota; class Gammaproteobacteria; order Vibrionales; family Vibrionaceae; genus Vibrio; species Vibrio sp. 10N.261.51.C6. Next base: position 21,342 of record NZ_JBFRPB010000028.1, read on the forward strand.
AGCGTAAGGATGTTGTGCTCTTTTGATGGCTTGAATTCCACTTCAACGTGACGGTGGATTTCAAGATCTTTGAACTCGTATGGGTCAACTTCGCCAAAACCTTCAACGTTCTTAACTGACGTGATGTTATCAGCAGACTCGTTGATGAAGTTTACGTCTAGGTGCGCAACTTCGCCACGGATAGTGAAAGACTTGTCTGCCACGTCGTTTGCGAAAGTTGTGTGCATTAGCCAAGTCATGTCTTTCTCTTCAGAAAGCGTTGCCTTGTCTTGCATTACGAATACTTTACCTTGAACAAACCAGACCTTACGCTTGTAAGATTCAATTTCAGGAACGAAGTACTTGTAAGATGCCGTTGCATCACCCTCAACCATCTTCACATCAGATTCAGTGTCGAAATCAGAGATGTTGCCGCCCGCTTCGATACAGAAGCGATCTTGGTGGTTTTCGTAGCCCGTGTTCTTGTTCTCGCCGTACTGACCTTTACCGCCAAATAGTGGAAGGTTCTTAGAGAACGTTTGACGACGCCATTTAGTGTGCATATCAACACCGAAACCACCGTAATAGCCAGTGATTGACGCTAGCGTTTCACCGAATGCATGCAACGTGAATGCGTTTTGGTCACCGTGAGAGTGGCTGATTGAGCCAAACGGAGAACATTTGAATACCATGTGAATATGGTTATCACGCTCAGTCATCTTGTTGTGGAATGCAGCCCAACCCGTGATTGGGAATACTTTCAACAGTGGGTCATTCGATGGTGCTTTCTCTTCAGGTGCATCCCAAAGGAAGTTAAAGCGAAGATCATCGTAACCGAAGTCCCACCAACCGAAGTTGTAGAATTTGGTGTGTGCTTCAGTATCACGGCCTTTCAGTTGGTTGTAGTACCAAACATACTCAGGCTTCTGGTTAACACCTGCGTAATGCTTGATGTTGTAAGCCAGTTTTAGACCTGGGAAATCACCGATTGAAGACTGGTCACAGAAGCTCGCGCGCTTAGAGTGAACAGGCATGCAGTAAAGCGGGAAATCACCTGTGTTTTCGTAGAATGTTTTGTTGAACATGTCTACGCCACAGTATGCTTTCAATAGGTCGAATGCTTCGCCTAGGAATGCAGTTTGCGTGTTCCAGTAGTCAGGACCTTCAGCCCAACCGCCGTCTACACCGCCCCATGGTGGGTAGTGTACTGCGTAGTATTCTAGTGCGTATGCAATGTACTCGCCTGCTTTCGGGTGATCGTGGTAAAGCGCGATACACGTTGGGATGATAGCAGAAGAGATAGAACGAACACCGTGGCTGTTCAGTGGGTTGTTCAATAGATCAACCGTCACTTTCAGGTGGTGCATGATTTCGTCTAGACGCTCAATCAAAGCATCTTGAACTTGCTGACGTTCTTCATCTGTGAAGTAGCCGTGTAGCCAGTCGTAACCCCAAGCCATAGCCGCGATAACACGGAAAGCCGCTTCATCGTTATAGCCACGAGAAGTCACGCCTTCTGGATCGTACGTAGACAGTTTTAGAGTCCAAGCTTTTGCTTTAGCAATTAGCGCTTCGTCTTCTTTCACAACACCAGCAATTGCTAGGTTACGTGTCGCGTTTAGTGCCATTTGGCAATCAACGTACATTTGACGCCAGTAAGGACGCCATAGAGAAGCTTTGCCTACCGTGTCAGCTGGGTACGCTTGAGGCTCTTCGAAAGGAGCAGTCTCAAGGAACTTAACTGTCGAGTTATTGTAGAAATCATCAAACATGCAGTGAGCTTCATCAGCTTTCACTTTCGCTTTGAATTCTTCTAACTGATCTGCTTGAACAAGAAGACGTGGACGTGCTTCGCTCAAGTTGTCTAGGAATGATAGGTCGAAGTCACGTTTCTGTACTTCGATAGGGAGTAGGTCTACAAGATTACCTGCTGAAGTATCATTCTCCAGCTTCATCTTCCTGATTGCATCAAGAGATTTTTGGTCGCTCATTCTAACTCACTTATTTTTCAAGTTGATTGAAAGGAATTAGCAATAATATACGTCTTATTGTAGGACAATTGAATATATTTCGATTCGATTGAACCATTTTGTACAGTTTTCGTGATTTAGGTCAGATATCTTCCACCTGACCGTTTTTCCGTTTCGCAGAGCAAAAAAAATGCGACGCCCTTTCGAGTCGTCGCATTCTATTATAATCGTTTTCTATGTATTAGCTTTCAGTTACTGCTTTCGCTTGCTTGCCGCCGTCATCGACCGCTTTAACCAATAGCACACCAACACCACCAACAATCACACCACAAAGTATGAAGACTAGACGTCCCCACATTGGGTTAGTGAGTAGAGCCATTAGCATGATACCGACACCCGCTACCGCAATCAGCTTACCAAGCATTTCACGCTGTTTGTTATCCAGTACTTTCTGTTCTGCTGACTCCGCAACTAATGGAGTAGACAGGTTACCGAAGAACTTATCAACGTCTGCTTGACGCTTCTCAGTTAATGGCTTGTAGAACAGAGTTGATAGGATGAAGAAACCACCTGTCAGCGTAATGTGAGCAATCAGACCGATAGCAACCTTAACATCAGACCATTCACGGCTTGTTAGCTCTTCTAGACCGAAGATTGAAGACACTATTTCAGCGTTAACAACGAAACCCACGTAGTAAGAAACAAAACCACCAACCACTAGCGTACCCCAACCAGCCCAGTCCGGAGTCTTCTTAATAAAGAAGCCAAGGAATGCAGGAATTGTCATTGGGAAGCCGATCAGTGCGCCTACATACATCATGGTATCGAACAGGCTCAAACCTTTAAGCGAGTTGATGAACTGTGCAATAAGGATGATAGCAATACCAAACACGGCAGAAGTAATCTTAGAAACCGTTACTAGTTCTTTTTCGCTAGCCGTACCTTTACGAACGATTGGTTCATAGAAGTTCTTAACAAAGATACCCGAGTTACGGTTTAGACCAGAATCCATTGAAGACATTGTCGCTGCAAACATCGCCGCAACTAGAAGGCCAACCATACCTGCTGGCATGTACTCTTGTACGAAGTATAGGTAGGCAAAGTCACCCGCTTTCTTACCTGCATCTGGGTAAGCTGCTGCTAGGTCGACACCTTGACCTGCAATGTACCAAGAAGGCATGAACCAGATAAATACACCACAAAGCATTAGCACACACGCTAGTAGCGCCGCTTTCTTCGCGTTCTTTGAGTCTTTAGCCGCTAGGTAACGGTAAGAGTTAAGCATGTTGTTAGTAATAGAGAACTGCTTCACGAAGATGAAGAATGCCCAAATGCTGAAGATGCTTAAGTAGTTAATGTTGTTACCAGAAAGGAAAGAACCGCCTTCCGCTACAGGGAAGTTATTCACGATTTCACCAACACCGCCACCTTGAACAACAGCAACAACAGCACATGTCACGGTTACTGCCATGATGATAACCATCTGCATAAAGTCAGATGCAATTACCGCCCATGAACCACCCGTTACAGACATTGCCAATACAACCAAACCGGTAATCCAGATAGTTGCTGTCATGTCGAAACCGAAGATACCAGAAGCGATGATTGCTAGTGCGTTTAACCATACACCGGCAGAAACAACACTGTTTGGCATTGAAGACCAAGTGAACACTTGTTCGTTAGTCGCACCGAAACGCATACGAATTGCTTCGATTACCGTTACTACACGTAGTTGACGGAACTTTGGAGCAAAATATGCGAAGTTCATGAAGTAACCAAATGCGTTGGCTACGAAGATAACCGCTACTGCAAAACCATCGTTATACGCTTTACCTGCCGCACCGGTGAATGTCCATGCACTAAACTGGGTCATAAAGGCGGTTGCACCAACCATCCACCACAACATGTTACCGCCCCCGCGGAAGTAGTCACTGGTGGTACTTGTAAATGTTCTAAACATCCAACCTATCGCAATCAAGAATAGGAAATAAATGCCGACAATAATCGTGTTGAGTTCCATCGTGTATCCTTTGTCCGTTGTATTTTGTTACGATGACTATAGGAAATCTCAAACTTTATTTGTAGTACAATAATCCAAATAAGTGATGGCGATCTTATTTTGATTGATTAAGTTAATTATATATATGACATAGGATGGAATATGGCCAATCCATCAAGGCAATTACTGGTGTTTGAGGTAAAAACTCAAAAAACAAGGCCAAAGAACATCACACCCATTAAAATCAAAGACTTATGAGAAAGTGAGACTTTGCACACTTATTAACAAATACAACCAAACACATATAAATATAAAATCCTCAAAAATAATAAAAGCCAAATCAGAGCTAAATCACCCTCATTTATCACACAATAAACCAGCGTTTTTTATCTATTGAGAGTGGATAATTTCATTAGAATTCTACTTAAATTAATCAATATAGAAGAGGCATATCCAGTTCAAACGATGGTAGATTCAAAATATACAAAAATGAAAAATCATGGATGACGCATAATTATTTGGGGGTCGAGAGTGTCTAAAACGAATATCGAGCGTAATATTATTTTTATTTTGATGGTAAAGAGAACGACCGCTAGGCGTATACAAGAAAGAACTGACTTAAGAAGGAGTTAAGCGAGGGTGAACCAAAACAGTGCCACACATGGTGCAACACGCTTTCTAAAAACAAAAAAGGCATGCACTTGGCATACCTTTTTGATTGGTTCAAATGAAGTTGAAAACCGTGTTTAGCTTGCAGTGGCTAAACGGTGGTTAGCGTCTTGCAAGTGAGCGGCTGACATTGTACGAGCTTTTTCACTGTCGCCAGCCATAATCGCTTCATAGATTCTACGGTGTTCATTGATACATGTGCTGCCCTCTTCAGAAGAGTGCACGATGAAGTTAACGAACATGGTCGTCAGAATATTGCCGAATGGCAGGTAGAAATCGTTACCTGTCGCATTAAAGATCAAGCTATGGAAACGAATATCGATGTCTGTCCAACGTTCTTGGTCAAACACTTCTGCGTCATCCACTTCAACCATCTTCTGGAAGATCTCTGAAAGCTCGATACGTTGCTCAGCAGTCGCAAATTTTGCAGCTAATGCACACGCTTCAGGTTCAATCGCACGGCGAAGGCCTAAAAACTGAGAACAGAATTGGTCTATGTCGGTTAGACCATCCATCCATTCAATCAGTTGAGGATCAAGAAAGTTCCAGTATGCGCGATCTACTACACGAGTACCGATTTTCGGGCGGGACTCTAACAGACCTTTAGAAGTCAGTAGTTTAACGGCTTCACGAAGTGCCGTACGGCTGATACCAAACTGTTCACACAGCGCCATTTCACCAGGAATAATAGAACCTTGTGGCAGTTCACCAGACAAGATTCCACGAGCGATTTCACGCGCTACTTGCACGTGCAGGCTGCGCTTCGAGCCCGAGATTGAATTAAAAGTGCTAACCATAAGTTCACTTATTTTATATGTTATGTTTATGTATTATTTAAGGATTACTATAACAGGATTTCAACCTAGCGCCAATTGAGTAAATTAGCAACGAGTCGTGACCTATTAATTTACTCAATGAATCAAACACTTATAAAGCATCTGACTCCATACCGCTAGAAACATTATGTTACACCATTCATAAATCCGTCATCAAAAGGCATCGGTTCTGTCATCCTCGATTCCTATACTTCCTTCCAACAAATCACTCAATTGGACTGACATAATGAAACCGACAAAAACAAATCTCACGCTTAAGAGCGCTATTACTGCTGCGCTGATTTTTTCTGGTTCTGCATTAGCAATGGATACACGATACGAAGATCGCTCTGGCAACTTGGTTGCTGATGTTCCTCAAGATGAATCACAATGGGTGGATCCAAACACGCTAATTTTTGCTTATACGCCAGTTGAAGATCCTGCAGTATACGCTGATGTGTGGAGCGAGTTTTTGAGCCACCTTGAAAAAACAACGGAAAAGACGGTTCGTTTCTTCCCTGTTCAAAATAACGCTGCTCAAATTGAAGCAATGCGTTCAGGTCGCCTACATATCGCAGGTTTCAACACAGGTTCTACACCACTGGCGGTTAACTGTGCTGGCTTTGCCCCATTCACAATGATGGCTGCAGAAGATGGCTCTTTCGGTTACGAAATGGAAATCATCACTTACCCTGGTTCTGGCATTGAGACAGTGGAAGACCTAAAAGATAAGAACCTAGCGTTCACATCACAAACGTCTAACTCTGGCTTCAAAGCACCTTCTGCGATTTTGGACGCTGAATACCAGCTTCAACCTGAACGTGATTTCAAACCGGCTTTCTCTGGCGCGCACGACAACTCTATTTTGGGTGTGGCACACAAAGATTATGACGCAGCAGCCGTCGCTAACTCAGTATTGAACCGTATGCTTTCACGTGAAGTCGTGAAAGAAGGTCAAATCAAGAGCATCTACAAGTCACAAACCTTCCCAACAACAGCTTACGGCACAGCGCACAACCTAACACCAGAGCTTCAAGAGAAGATTCAAAAAGCGTTCTTCACTTTCGACTGGGAAGGCACAAAGCTTCAAGAAGAATTTGAGCGTAACGGTGAAGCGAAGTTCGTTCCGATCACTTACCAAGAGCACTGGGAAGTGATCCGCACTATCGATACGGCAAACAAAGTCTCTTACACGTGTAGCTAAGTTCAACCGAACTAAAAAGCCAATCACACACCGATAAAACTAACTGCAGGTGTAATCGCCTGCAGTTATTCACCACTCTTTCCGGTTTACTTTCCATGCCTGTCTCAGGCGAACTCTTAGTACACCGCTCTTATAGGAATTCTATGTCTACTCTTACCCTTAAAGGGCTTACCAAGCACTACTCCAGTTCTGATAAAGCCCTTACCAACGTTAGCTTGTCGGTCAATGCCAGTGAAGTGGTTGGTTTAATTGGTCCATCTGGTGCGGGTAAATCAACGCTTATCCGTTGTATTAATCGGCTCACCGAGCCCACCAGCGGCGAAGTGATCTTTTCCAATACCAATCTAGAAACGCTGTCTAAGCGACAACTGAGACAATCACGCCGTGAAATCGGGATGATTTTCCAAGAGTACGCGCTGATTGAGCGTTTAACGGTGATGGAAAACGTACTTTCAGGGCGTTTGGGTTACGTGAACTTCTGGCAGAGCTTTACTCGTCGTTTCCCTGAATCGGATAACCAAGCCGCTTATGCGCTACTCGACCGTGTTGGGTTGTTAGAACACGCCAATAAAAGGGCCGATGCTCTGTCGGGTGGTCAGCGTCAACGTGTTGGTATTGCACGTGCACTTGCTCAGAAACCGAAATTACTGTTGATTGATGAACCAACGGCCGCACTTGATCCACGTACAGCGCGCCAAATCATGCGACTGAACAGTGAGATTTGTTCAGAGCAACAGCTCCCTGCCATCATCAATATTCACGATGTTCAATTAGCAAAGCAGTTTGTTGACCGTGTTGTCGGCTTAAATGCAGGTTGTGTCGTATTTGATGACAAACCAAACCTACTCACTGAAGATGTTTTAACGCAAATCTACGGTGAAGAAGACTGGAGTCAACAAGCAGAAGAAGAGGCCGATGACCTCATCATCACAAGCCCTCGCCTATCTGAGGCAACAATATGACTCAACCATATCCAAATCAAGCTCATCAGCATTTAAAGTCAGCACAACAACATTTAAAGTCAGGAAAACAGAATTCCAAACAATACCCGACACAGTGGACAAAGCCGCCACTGATTTCTAGCCCATGGCTGCGCTGGAGCTTAATCATCATTGTCGCGGTTTACTTGTACCTTGCGACTCAGTCGGTACACGTCAACTGGACTCGAATTTACGAAGGCAGCGAACGCGGCTGGCAGTTCATTTTGGCTTTCATGAACCCAGATTTTGGTGGCCGATGGAACAACATCTCACAAGGTTTGATTGAAAGTTTAACCATGACCCTGACATCGAACGTGGCGGGTGTCCTTCTTTCAATCCCATTCGGATTAGGCGCAGCGAAAAACCTTGCCCCTACGCCTGTTTACTTATTCTGTCGTGCGTTTATTTCGGTTGCGCGTAGCTTACAAGAAATCATCGTAGCGATTCTGTGTGTTGCTCTATTTGGCTTTGGTACGTTTGCGGGCTTTGTCACGCTCACCTTCGCCACCATCGGCTTTCTCGCAAAACTGTTTGCTGATGAAATTGAAGCCATTGACCCAGCACCACTCACCGCAATGCGCGCAACGGGCGCGAGTTGGTTACAACAGGTCAATTACGCGATTCAAGCGCAGGTAATGCCGCGCTTCATCGGACTTTCGATGTACCGACTCGACATCAACTTTCGTGAGTCAGCCGTGATTGGCATTGTTGGCGCAGGTGGTATCGGCGCAACGTTAAACACAGCAATGGACCGTTACGAATACAGCGCAGCAGCCGCTATTCTATTGATTATTATCGTGATTGTGATGTTGTGTGAATACCTTTCAACCATCATCCGTAAGCATGTGCAGTAAGGAACGACCAATGAGCACGCTAAATGAAACACCGACAAGCGCCATCAATCGTACCCAATGGCAGCGTTACGACAGTAAACAGAGCCTCATGCTTTGGCTAGGCTGGCTTTGCTTTGTTGCTTTGACAGTATTCGCATGGCAAGTCATGAACAAAGATACGATTTGGTACTTTGTGACTGACTCACCGAATCAACTTGCTGATATATCTTCACGTATGTGGCCGCCGAGATGGAGCTACTTAGATTCACTTTGGAGCCCGTTGTGGGACACCATTAACATCGCGACACTTGGCACACTGTGAGGGATCGTACTCGCGTTTCCAGTAGCGTTCTTAGCTGCACGTAATACAACGCCAAGCATGACGTTTATCAGACCTATCGCGCTGTTCATCATCGCGGCAAGTCGTTCAATTAACTCGTTAATTTGGGCATTGTTATTGGTAGCAATCATCGGCCCAGGCTTGTTAGCCGGTATCATTGCGATAGCGCTACGTTCAATTGGCTTCGTGGCGAAGTTAATGTACGAAGCGATTGAAGAAGTGAACGCAACACAGATGTCAGCAATCCAATCGACCGGAGCTTCTCCGCTGCAAGTATTGAACTACGGCATTCTTCCTCAGGTGATGCCAAGCTTCATCGGCACGAGCTTGTTCCGTTGGGATATCAATATTCGTGAGTCTACAGTTTTAGGCTTGCTCGGCGCTGGCGGTATCAGCTTAAAACTGCAAGAGTCGATGGCAATGCTGGCATGGCCTCAAGTGACTGTGATTTTCTGTGCGATTCTAGTGACGGTCATCTTCTCCGAATGGGTGGCAGCCAAAGCAAGAAAAGCCCTTATCTAAATAATAAAAACAACGTCAAATAGACGGTTAGCTAAGATCAAAGCCTACTCACTGAGTAGGCTTTTCGTTTGTTGAAACGTTCTATTCTGTTTCCTACACGCATAAAAAAACCGAGTAACTCGCAGTGAGTTACTCGGTTTGACTTATTCCCGATGTATTCAGTCGTTGTTGGTATCAACGAACGATTTTGCAATCACGACTGAATTCAATGTGATGCTTCGTTCCCGCAAAGCACCACATCAGTACACACCATCGTTAAATGGTATGTGTGTTGATCATTTACAGTTGAGCAAATGATCCTTCCCACGAGTATGTCTCACCAGCAAACTCAACAGTGTGAGTTGCTTGCTGCGTGTCTTCAGCTTGGTTTGAGATACCGTAGTGGTAAGTGTTACCAGAAGTAGTCTGAATGCGAACAACAGTCCCGACACTGTTATGGCCAACAACAGACACTGATTTAACCAGACCACGAGCGCCTACAGAGGCTTCGATAGACTCGTTAAAGTAACCATGCGTTTCTAGTACAGAAGCAAACACGTGGTTTTGACCAGACTGACGTAAGATGAACGCAGGCTCACTCTTAAGGTTGAAGTCTGGATCGTTAGCACCAGTGCGAGCAAAAATCACTTCGCTGCCCGCATTCGCGCTAGTTACTAGGCTGTAGTAGCTGCTGTCATGTAGCCAGCTTACTAAAGAACCTTCTTCGTTTACTTTGCCTGAAGCCACGTTCCATAGATGTTGGTAACCGTTGTCTTCACCTAGCGGCTTAAGCGTTTTTTCCATGTTGTAATCAAAGTCAGTACGGATGATCTGGCCAGAGTGGTGAACTGGTAGGTCATACTGGTGCTCAGCGTCAGCTTCGATGCGGTACACATCAATTACTAGCGGTTTTTCGAACTCAGGTAGTTCAGCAAGAATCACGCTGCGTTGCATGTCTACGCCAGTGTAGTACTCAGAAATTGTGCCGCTCATACCTTGTAGCGACTGGTCGTCTGCTACGAAGAAGTGCTTCTGACCAAACTTAGACTCAGCCAATGCTGTGTTGAAGTTGTTCTGCGTTTTCTGATCAACCGTTACTGTGTTGTGAGCAACCGTCTGCTTACAGTAAGACTTGTTCTCCGGGATGTAACGACCGCCAAACTTAGGCTCAACGTTTACCCAACGACCGAAGCCGTAATCGTGCAGCACTTCGTGGCCACGGTTGAATACGCTTAGGTGCAAGCCATCGTAGTGACCATGGTCTAGCGCAGAGTGGTACTGGTGGTCTGAACCGTGCTGACCAAACCAGATCAACGCCATTGTGTCGTCGTCTTGCACATCACGGTGACGAAGGATGCTTACGCCGCCTTTTTCGCCTTCAGGCCCGTCTGTTACAAACAGGCTACCCCAGTTGAATGGTTTGATGTCGTCTGCTGCATCAACCGCATCAGACAGTGTTTTACCAGAAGCATGAACCCAAACATTTTTTTGGTGATCAGCCATACCAAGCAGAGTTTCAGTCTGCTCGTAACGGTGGTAACACACAGACGTCGCCATGATAACCCCTTCATCGTTGATAGAAATCGTCTTCGATGAATCGTTCAGAGCAGGCAATGTGCCGTCTGGGAATGCAGTTTTGAATACTGAGTAAGACGTTGTCTTGATCACTGAATCGTTAAATTCGTAAATACCGATTTCTGGCTGACGACGTTCAATCGCTTCTGCGAACAGGTAGATTGGACGCAGAGAGAAACGGTGATAGTAAGGACCTTCCATGTAGTAGCCGTCTGGCGAGAACAGTTGGTCAAGTTGCGCTAGGAAACCGCCGCTTACTTTGTCCAATTTCAGGCCGTAAAGTGCTTTATCTACAGACTCTTGATCGTTGATCGCGTAACCACAGATACCTACCGCCGCCACTGCCCATAAGCCGTGGTTGTGTACGATATCGAAGTCGTGTGCGTAAGTAACAACGAACATTTCGATCATTTGCTTCAGAAGATCGTCTTCGATAAGACGCTTCTGCTCTTCAGAGATAGTGTGGTAAATGCAGCTGTACGCACAAGAAGCGTAAAGCATCCACATATTCTCGTTCAACGTTTGGTGGAACAGCTTACCCGGAGGGTTAGAGTCACGGCTCACGTTGCTTTCAAGTGTTGGGTATACCGTCGCGTACGCTGTTAGCATATCAACGATGTAATCACGGTACTTAGTTTCCTCAGTGATAAGGAACAAACGGCCCGCTAGATCCATATGGATGTAGTTTTGCTTGTGACGGTTGTGCTCGTAACCGCCGCCTTCACCGTGACCAGGTACTTCAATGCCAACTTCCGCCATGTAAGCGTCAGTTTGTTTAATGTCGCGAGTCAGTGCGTTACCTAAAAGGCTATCCTTGCCAAGTTCTTTACGAAGCTCTGCTGCTTCATCAAAGTTAAGTAAAAGTGGTTGATAGCTCATTATTATTTCCCCTGCTCTGCTCTGCTTGCTAATTCTGGGTTTAAAGTTGTTTCTACTGAGTAGAAGCCTGTCCAGCTGTATACTTTGCCGTTCAGCTCTACTTTGTGTTCAGTGCTGTCAGTCGCGCCAAGTTGGTTGCTGATCATCACTGTCACGTTTGATTTCTCTGTGGTGATCTCAACTACCGAACCGATATTGGTGTGAGCCACTACTTTGATGTCTTTCACAACACCACGTGCATTAACTGATTGCTCGAATTCTTCGTTGAAGTAACCGTGCGTTTCAACAACAGAAGCAAACAGTGTTGTTTCACCTTTGCTGCGTAGAATGAACGCAGGCTCAGAACGTAAGTTGAAGCTTGGGTCGTTAGCGCCAGTGCGAGTAAAGATAACTTCAGCATTGTCGTTAGACGTTGCACCTAGCCACGTGTAGTAGGTGTTGTTCTGTAGCCAGCTTACCAGTGCTGTGCCCTTCACTTCACCGCTTGCCACGTTCCATAGGTGTTGGTAACCGAAGTCTTCACCTAGCGTGTTCAGCTCTTTGTTTGCTTGGTATTCAAAGCTAGTGCGAACAATCTGACCTTGATATTGGTGTGAGTAGTCGTACTGATGCTCACCTTCACCGCCTTTCTGAGAATCTAAACGGTAAAGATCTAATAGTAGCGGAGATTCTAATTCTTCAAGGTTTAGCATGAACACGCTGCGTTGCATGTCAAAACCTTCGTAATGATCGTTAGCAAATGCGCTCATGCCATTGATTTGCTCGTCTTCTACTTTGAAGAAGTGTGGCAAGCCGTGTACTGCATCTGCACGTTCAACGTCAAAGTTGTTCTGACATTTTTCATCAATCGTTACTGCGTTATGTGCAATTGTTTGACGAGCGTAAGATTTGTTTTCGTCTAGGTAACGGCCGCCGAATTTAGGCTCAACGTTCACCCAACGACAGAAGCCGTATTCACGCAGTACTTCTTGACCACGGTTGAAGAAAGAAATACCCAGCGTATCAAAGTTACCGTGACCCATGCCGTGTTGGCCGTAGTTCATAACAAGTTGAGAAACGTCGCCTTTCTTATCCTGCATACGGATAAAGCCTTGCGCGCCGTTGTGACCTTGAGGGCCTTCGTTCAATTCAACACTTGGCCAGAAAGGCATGCCGATTTCTTTCTCAGCAGAAGCTGCTTCGTAGGCTTTAGATAGCTCAAGACCACATGGATGCATCCATACCGCGTCTTGAATCTTCGCCATACCAAGAATGTTTTGGTCTACGCCGTTTTCAGAAGAGTAATGCTTGCTGTAAACACTTACTGCAACCTGAACACCCATGTCTGTAATACCCATAGTACGAGAAGCATCATTCAGAGCCGGGAACTCACCGTTCGGGTAAGCCGTCGCCAGCATCGCTTGTACTGTGTTACCAATCACGCCGCCTTTGTAGTTGTAGATATCCACTTCAGGCATATGACGGTGGATCACTTCCGCGAATACACAAGTTGGGCGAATCGCGTAACGGTGGTAGTAAGGACCTTCCATGTAGTAGCCAGACGGTGCAAACAGCTGAGAAACTTGCGCTAGGAAGCCGCCAGTGTCGTTACGGTCAATGCCGTACACTGACATTTCAAGGTACTCACGCTTGCCAAGAGCAAGACCACAAATACCGACAGCGGCTACAGCCCAAATACCGTGGTTGTGAATTCGGTCGAAGTCGTGTGCGTATTTAACTGTGAACATTTCTAGCATTGGTTCGAAAATACGAGACTCAATATTGTCGCGTTGTTCTTGTGTCAGGGTTGAAGCAACACAAGAGTAAGCTAAGCTTGAGAACATTAACCAGCAGTGTTCGTTCAGGATTTGGTGGAACAAACGACCTGTAGGGTTAGTGTTTTTCTGTACGTGGTAATCAAACGTTAGGTATTTGTCTGCGTACTCTTCTAGTAATTCTGTAACAAAGTCCGCGTACTTTTGCTCTTTAGTGATCAAGAACATGCGACCAGCTAGATTCATGTACGTGTAATTTTGCTTATGGCGGTTATGTTCGTAACCACCAGCCTCACCATGACCTGGGACATCAATAGGTAAACGCATGAATGCTTCTAGATCTTTCGCGTTCGCTGCAATGGTTTTGCCCATTAAGCTAGAACGGCCCACTTCAAGATGAAGCTGCTCGATTTCTGCTTCAGTCAACAATACTGGTTTAGTCGTCATATTCTTTGTCACCCTCAATAAAGAGTTTATCTGCTTAAACTTTGATTAAATTTTCAAACTCCATATAAAGTAATACAATATGAGCTTTAATTATACCTATTCGTCGCCAAATGATGAGTAGAGTCACACTATTAGTCATAAGTCATTGATGTAGCTGACTAATGGTAAATATCAGCCATTTATTAAGTTGTTGATTTATTTACGCTATATGAAGTATCGCTTGATCAATATCACACAAATTTAGATATATTGTATTACAATTGAGCTCATTCCCTTATGATGGATGCAAGTTAAGTAACACTTAAAAGATTTAAACAGATTAGGAGATACACAATGAACTCTTTCTTTATCCTAGATGAAAACCCATGGGAAGAACTTGGTGGCGGCATTAAGCGTAAAATCGTTGCTTACACTGACGATCTAATGGCAGTACACCTATGTTTTGATAAGGGCGCGATTGGCCACCCTCATACTCACGAAATCCATGACCAAATCGGTTACGTAGTTCGTGGCAGCTTCGAAGCTGAGATTGAAGGCGAAAAGAAAGTCCTTAAAGAAGGTGATGCTTACTTCGCTCGTAAACACATGATGCACGGTGCCGTTGCACTAGAGCAAGACAGCATCCTTCTTGATATCTTCAACCCTGCGCGTGAAGATTTCCTAAAATAATAACTAGCGCAACCTCAGTTGCTAAGGTAAGCATATGAAATCATTAAACATCGCGGTCATTGGCGAGTGCATGGTTGAGCTACAAAAGAAACAAGACGGGCTTAAGCAAAGTTTCGGTGGCGATACACTAAATACTGCACTTTACTTGTCTCGCTTAACAAAAGAGCAAGATATCAACACGAGCTACGTAACAGCGCTAGGCACTGACCCATTCAGTACCGACATGTTAGAAAAGTGGCAAGCGGAAGGTATCGACACTAGCTTAATTGCTCAGCTTGATCACAAACAACCAGGGCTTTACTACATCGAGACCGATGAAACTGGTGAACGCAGTTTCCACTACTGGCGTAATGATGCTGCAGCAAAGTTCATGTTTGACCAGGAAGACACGCCTGCTCTACTTGATAAGTTATTCTCTTTTGATGCGGTTTACCTAAGTGGTATTACGCTTGCTATCTTGACAGAGAATGGACGCACGCAGCTATTCAACTTCTTAGACAAATTTAAAGCGCAAGGCGGCCAAGTATTCTTCGACAATAACTTCCGTCCAAAACTTTGGGAAAGTCAACAAGAAGCGATTTCTTGGTACTTGAAGATGCTTAAGTACACTGACACGGCTCTACTGACGTTCGATGACGAGCAAGAGTTGTACGGCGACGAAAGCATTGAACAGTGTATTGCACGTACGTCTGAATCTGGTGTGAAAGAGATCATCATTAAACGTGGTGCTAAAGACTGCTTAGTAGTTGAAAGCCAAAGCGCTCAGTACGTTGCTCCAAACCCAGTAGACAACATTGTTGATACTACAGCGGCTGGCGACTCGTTCAGCGCGGGCTTCCTAGCTAAGCGCTTAAGCGGTGGCAATGCACGTGATGCAGCGTTAGCAGGTCATATTGTGGCAGGGACTGTGATTCAGCATCCAGGTGCTATCATTCCTCTAGAAGCGACGCCTGATCTGTCTCTATAATTACGCACTTTAACTATTAATCAAGGGTTTGCTTAGTTGAAAGCAAGCCCACATTTAACGTGAGAAAGAATTCATGACTACATTAAATGAACAACTAGCAAACCTAAAAGTAATTCCTGTAATCGCTATCAACCGTGCTGAAGACGCTATCCCTCTAGGTAAAGCACTTGTTGAAAACGGCATGCCATGTGCAGAAATCACGCTACGTACAGAATGTGCAATCGAAGCGATTCGCATCATGCGTAAAGAATTCCCAGACATGCTAATTGGTTCAGGTACTGTACTGACTAACGAGCAAGTTGACGCATCTATCGAAGCTGGCGTTGATTTCATCGTAAGCCCAGGTTTCAACCCGCGCACTGTTCAATACTGTATCGATAAAGGCGTTGCAATCGTACCGGGTGTTAACAACCCAAGCCTAGTGGAACAAGCAATGGAAATGGGCCTTCGCACGTTGAAGTTCTTCCCTGCTGAACCTTCTGGCGGTACTGGTATGCTTAAAGCACTAACAGCGGTTTACCCTGTTAAATTTATGCCTACTGGTGGCGTAAGCTTGAAGAATGTTGATGAATACCTATCGATCCCTTCTGTACTTGCGTGTGGCGGTACTTGGATGGTTCCAACTAACCTTATCGACGAAGGTAAGTGGGAAGAACTAGGCAAGCTTGTTCGTGACGCAGTTGATCACGTTAACGCTTAATCTATTTTAGATTGAGTGATGAAGCCTCACCTCGGTGGGGCTTTTTGTTATCTGGCGTTTATTGCGCTGACTAACCGTAAACACGCTAAATCAACGTTCTGTTTCCCCCACACCCTATCGCCTTTCTCCCTATGGCCTCGTACAGCTCCACGACTAAGACGGGCAAGAACGAGTAATGTAAGGCTTTCAAGCGACCTCAGTATGCATCTAGCGAAGCGTTACTGGTGCTCCCTACCGCTTATCCAGCTCCTTATCCATCCCTTTATCCGACAATATTCCTTTTCAATACGTCGTCAAACATTTCTCATAGCATGCACTGAAGACCACAATAGACAAAGTGAGCCGAAAGAGTGTCCCGTCGTCCAGTTTAACGCCCACTCAGTGACAAAAATTCCAAATACGCACCTCTATGATGAATAAATAGCATAGAAAGGCTTCATGGCCGCAGATAAACAGAAAATAGCGAAGTGAAAACAATGAGCTACACTTGAAATCTCAATACAAAAATTTTCAGTATAGAGTTCCAAATTAACGTGAATGTCGTCGCACAACACATCGATTTGTAGCACATTTGTTACGGTTATAATTAAAATCTTATAGATACGGCAAAGTAAGCGCCCTTGTTTATATTGTAATACATATAAACATTTACCCCTCAATTTATTTTAGATCTCAAACAAAATACACTCACATTTAAATTCAATTAAAACAAATACTTACACGATCACACATTGGCACTAGAAAAATCAATGCGACCTAGATCATACTAAAGACATATTGTAGTACAAATAAACCTTGGGACGCGTTAATCTAAGCCCAGTTAATTATGATATTTAAAAGGCTGAAAAGATGACTATTGATACTTTTGTTGTTCTCGCCTACTTCTTCTTTTTAATCGCGATTGGTTGGATGTTCCGTAAGTTCACCACCTCTACAAGTGATTACTTCAGAGGGGGCGGCAAAATGTTGTGGTGGATGGTTGGTGCAACTGCCTTCATGACACAGTTTTCAGCATGGACGTTTACAGGTGCCGCAGGACGCGCGTTCAATGACGGTTTCGTTATTGTAATCCTATTCTTAGCCAATGCTTTTGGCTACTTCATGAACTATATGTACTTCGCTCCAAAGTTCCGCCAACTTCGTGTGGTAACGGCGATCGAAGCTATTCGTCAGCGCTTTGGTAAAACGTCTGAACAGTTCTTCACATGGGCAGGTATGCCGGATAGCCTTATCTCTGCAGGTATCTGGCTAAACGGTCTAGCTATCTTTGTAGCAGCGGTATTCAATATCCCAATGGAAGCTACCATTGTGGTAACGGGTATGGTTCTAGTATTGATGGCAGTAACGGGCGGCTCTTGGGCGGTTGTTGCTTCTGACTTCATGCAAATGCTTGTAATCATGGCCGTGACAATCACTTGTGCGGTAGCAGCTTACTTCCACGGTGGCGGCTTAACTAACATCGTTGCTAACTTCGACGGTGACTTCATGTTAGGTAACAACCTAAACTACATGAGCGTCTTCATCCTTTGGGTTGTATTCATCTTCGTGAAGCAGTTCGGTGTAATGAACAACAGCATCAACGCTTACCGTTACCTATGTGCAAAAGACAGTGAAAACGCACGTAAAGCGGCGGGCCTAGCATGTATCCTTATGGTTGTTGGTCCACTAATTTGGTTCCTACCACCTTGGTACGTAAGTGCATTCATGCCTGAGTTCGCTGAGCAATACACATCAATGGGCGACAAAGCCGGTGATGCTGCTTACCTAGCATTCGTACAAAACGTAATGCCAGCAGGTATGGTTGGTCTTCTTATGTCAGCAATGTTCGCTGCAACGATGTCTTCTATGGATTCAGGTTTGAACCGTAACGCTGGTATCTTTGTAATGAACTTCTACAGCCCGATTCTTCGTAAAAATGCGACTCAGAAAGAGCTGGTTATTGTAAGTAAGATAACGACTATCATGATGGGTATTTTCATCATTGCGATTGGTCTATTCATTAACTCTCTGCGTCACTTAAGCTTGTTCGATATCGTAATGAACGTAGGTGCGTTGATTGGCTTCCCAATGCTTATCCCTGTCCTACTAGGTATGTGGATTCGTAAGACACCTGACTGGGCTGGTTGGTCTACTCTAGTGGTTGGTGGTTTCGTTTCTTACATCTTCGGTATCTCTCTGCAAGCAGAAGACATCGAGAACCTATTTGGTCTAGAAACAGCGCTTACAGGCCGTGAATGGAGCGACTTGAAAGTAGGTCTTAGCTTAGCTGCTCACGTAGTGTTCACAGGTGGTTACTTCATCATGACTTCTCGCTTCTACAAAGGCCTATCGCCAGAGCGTGAGAAAGAAGTTGACCAACTATTCACTAACTGGAACACGCCGCTTGTAGCGGAAGGTGAAGAGCAACAAAACCTAGATACTAAACAGCGTTCAATGCTTGGTAAGCTTATCAGCACAGCAGGTTTCGGTATCCTAGCAATGGCTCTGATTCCAAACGAACCAACAGGACGCTTGTTGTTCCTACTATGTGGTTCGATGGTACTAACCGTTGGTATCCTACTGGTTAACGCATCTAAAGCTCCGGCTAAGATGAACAACGAGTCAGTTGCCAAATAGCTAAACAGCTAAACAGCT
>NZ_JBFRPB010000028.1:41009-56666 GCF_041471785.1 Vibrio sp. 10N.261.51.C6
TAAACAGCTAAACAGCTAAATAAGCAGCTAACAAGTTAAACCAAAATGAAGCCCATGTTATTCGATAACATGGGCTTTTTGTTTGTCTTCGGTTTATCAAAACGGAATATGAAACGCATCTCGATTAATGCGCATAAAGCGTAGAAATACCTATCTCCTGCCCTCGTTTCATCTTCTTTTCCAACCTTTCCAATGGTTTGATCTCTTTCTCGGATTGTTTCTGTTACTTTGAATGACAACACAAACACAACAGACAATTACAATGAAAAAAACATCACTATTACTTGCTTCCATTGCTCTGGCACTTTCTGGTGTCGCACACGCTGACCAGCTAGAAGACATTCAAAAATCAGGTACTCTGCGTGTGGGCACCACAGGTGACTACAAGCCTTTCTCTTACTTCGATGGTAAAAGCTACTCTGGCTACGATATCGACGTTGCACAGCACATCGCGGAACAATTAGGCGTTGAATTGAAGATTGTTCGTACCACATGGAAAGATCTACTGGCCGATCTAGACGACGATAAGTACGACATCGCAATGGGCGGCATTACACGTAAAATGCAGCGTCAGTTAAACGCGGAACAAACTCAAGGCTACATGACCTTTGGTAAGTGTTTCTTGGTTGCAAAAGGCACCGCAGAACAGTACGACAGCATTGAGAAAGTGAACCTCTCTTCTGTTCGTGTGGGCGTGAACATTGGCGGTACTAACGAGATCTTTGCCGACGCGAACTTGCAGAATGCAAGCTTCACACGCTACGAGAACAATCTCGACGTACCGAAAGCAGTAGCAGAAGGCAAAGTTGATGTGATGGTAACAGAAACCCCTGAAGGTCTATTCTATCAAGTAACTGATGAACGTCTTGAAGCGGCACGCTGCGAAACTCCATTCACCAACAGTCAGTTCGGCTATCTGATTCCTAAAGGTGAACAACGTTTGTTGAACACGGTGAACTTCATTATGGATGAGATGAAATTGAAAGGTGTTGAAGAAGAGTTCCTGATCCACAACTCCCTTAAGTAACTCTTTTCAATTTATACCGTAACAAAAAAGAGGCCAGCAATGCTGGCCTCTTTCGTTATGGTTCAATGGTTCGCTTTAACCGTGAGTTATCACATTCTGCTGTACCAATGCATCCAGAATGTCCGAAGGCATGGTGCTACTTAAGGTTAGCTGTGGCGCAAGGTCTTCAACCACAATCACCTGTTCCGTAGTACCTAAGCCATCCGGGTTGATCGTAAGCTCAATATCATCCCCGTCCACTTTCGCGTCTATTTGTTGTAGCAACGCGGTCATGTCTGGAGATGTATTTTTAAGCTCCGGCAACACTTCTCTCAAGTCAATGCTGTCCCCTTCCGACAAATCAAAGTCGGTAATCGTATCTTCAACACCATCTTCGATGTTAAGCCATACGAACGAGTCCATACCATCACCACCAGTCAGAATGTCTGAGCCTCCGCCGCCAATCAGGGTGTCGTTACCGTCACCGCCAACAAGCGTATCGTCACCTGCGCCACCTTCAAGTCGATCATTCCCTGAACCACCCGTTAAGTCAGTCGCATTAGCACCAGCCAGTAACTGAACATCATCGGTTTCCGAAGCCAAGTTAATATCAACTGCGTTAGACACAATGTTCAAGTTAAGGCCAATCGATGCAGAGGTTGCTGTATCGTTGTTGTCAGTCTCTTCAGAAACCGCCTCGACTTTCAGTGTGTAGTTACCTGGAGTTTGAGAAAGCCCAACCGCTTGCAAGCTTTCAATTGCATCTGCCGTTGCTACCCAAACACCACCGCCAAGATCCGTCACAGAACCCGCAGCACTGGTGATTTGAGCGCCAGCAGGTACATCACTGATATGCAGCGTTAGCTCTTCTGTAATGTCCGTTAAGGCTGCGATAATCCCAACTAAAGGAATGCCACTCGCACTCACAGACTGACTCGCAGTAATGTTTCTCACGTAGTTAGTCGCACTATCGATAGACAGGGTTGGTGCATTCGCCACTGGCGTCACCGCGATGTTGTAAACCACAGGTGCTGTCTCTATCGCAATACCTGAAGGGTTGCCGCTGTCTTTGGCAACAACTTCTAATCCAATGCTATTGGTTGGAGACAGGCTCGCATCAAGGAAAACACCATTTGGACTGGTTGGCGTATCAATCAACGCATTCAGGTCACTCAATGTCCCCACTAAGATGACTGAACCCGTGTTGTTGCCGTTAACAACAACCGTCGTCACTGCTGGAAGTGATACATTCAATGTACCGTAATCCACCGTCAGCGTGACGGTCATCAGATCATCAGAAAATGTATCTACATAATCAGGGTCACTGACATTGATACCACTCAACAGTTGACCAGCATCCTCGTCAATAACCGTAGTGACACTGTCACCATTAACGACCGGTGTATCGTTCACTCCATCGACAATCGCGGTGATCTCCGCTGTATCCGTTAGGAAGTCATTAGCGCCGTTGGTTGTACCATCATCCTCTACGGTATAGGTAAACTTAACGTTGCCGTTGTATTCATCAGCTGCCGTAAATACCCAGTATGGGCCAGTGATCGTAGCATCATCAGCACCACCTACGTTCTCGAAGCGTTGTAGTTGACCTTGGCCTTCATCGAGCGCCAGATTAGTCACGGTAATCGTGTCGTTTTCCGGATCGCTCGTCGCAGCAATTAAATCGCCCTCTTTGATGATCAACTGACCTTCTTCAAGGATGTTGCCTAAGTCGATGTCCGTTGCTACAGGAGCGTCATTCACTTCCGTTACTTCAAGACTAATTTCAGCACTGTCGGTTAGGAAGTCATCCGCGCCATTAGTTGTACCGTCATCAGTAATTGAGTAATTGAATTTAACGTCACCGTTAAAGTCGTTGTCCGCTACAAATAGCCAGAATGGTCCGGTAATCGCCGCGTCATCGGCGCCACCTGCATTTTCAAAGCGGGTTAGTTGGCCTTGTCCCTGAGTCAGAGTTACACCAGTTACTGTTAAGTTGTGGTTTTCTGGGTCAGAGCTTGCTGCAATTAAATCCCCTTCAACAATAACAAGCTGGCCTTCCTCGGCAATCGAACCTAAATCAACATCTGTCGCGACAGGCGCATCGTTCACTTCCGTCACCTTAATGGTGAACGTAGTTTGATTAGTTTGAGCCGTATTCGGATCACCCGCGTCAATCAAGCCATTATTACCGCCGTCATCGAGTGTTGCATTGATCGTGACTAAACCACTCTGGTTGAGATAGTTCTGGTCTGGGTCTGGTTTGAAAGTCACGGCTCCATTAGTCAATGCGGTATTGATGTCGGCTTCTTTACCGGTAATCACCAATGAGCCACCAGGTTGCAATACAAACGTCACGTCAGGTGAGCTCGTAAACTCAAACACACCTTGCGCTCCCGGAAGTGTTTGATCGACTTGCAACGTAAGAACATACGGAGCGTCTGGATTATCAAAGTTAGCATCAACGTCGTAGATACTAAAGTTGTCGATAGCAACACTAATGTCTTCCGATGTTTCAATATTCGTTACGTTCACAAAGATCGGTTGATCGTTAATAGGATCAATCACCAGATCAACATCGAAGCTGGTTGGCGTCCCCAAATATTCGGTGTTATCAGCGTCAGTATCCACAGAGCGAACGGTAATCTGCAGCGGGCCATTAATGCCTAATACATTACCCGTATCGCTATTGTGTTCACCTGAATTGAATACGATCTTATCAAGTGACTGCGCAGCAACATCAAGTGTCCAAAGCTGCGTAACTGGATCATAACTAGCCAAGGTTGTGCCGTCTGGATAATAGATAGAGGCATCTTGAGGAACGCCCGCAACTTCTACTCGAAGTGTCTCTGGTGCATTCTCGGTATAAGTGCCGTTGCCCGTTGCAGATAGCTCTTTATCCAAAATCGTCGCATTGATTTCGATATCAATGTTTTGACCTTCGTTACCTGTCACAGAATCTGTTGGATTAGTATCAACATCATCACCCACAGGTACCACATGCAGCTTAAAGCTTGGCAGATTTGATGCTGCAGTAGGCACACCCAACAAAGATTCTTGAGTAAATACGGCAACACCAAATTCAGCCGTACCACTGAAGTCCTTAGGCGGTAAAATCGAAATCTCACTCAAGTCGAACGATAACCCTGATGCTTGAGGTAGTTGAACACTCCACTCACCACCACCATTATTCTTCACCGTGTATGCCGAACCAGCATCTGCACGCATCTGGAAGCCATCAGGTACATCTGTAAACTTAATCGACACAAACTGTTCTGAGCCATCAAGGTCAGTCAGTGCAATCGATACAGGCCCTGTGCCCGACAAAGAAATCAGCTGGTCCTCAGTACCCGTAATCTCGATAACATCAGGATCGCTACCCGGGCCAGTGACAGACACGTCATCCACCACAGGAACGACTTCAAAACTGACATTGGTAGAGAAAGTATCGGTATCAGTCGCGCTGCCAGTTGGCGAAGCTGCATCATTGTATGTAGCAGTATCGGTAATCGTCCCGCTGACATTCACTTGCACCTGATTTACGTCATTATCTGTTGGGTAATTTAACGCCGGTCGGAATAGTACATTATCCAACGCGCCTGCATTAATCTCAGCTTCATTAAAGGTCACCGATGTGCCAAGCGATACCCCTGCGCTGGTATAGAAAGCCCCAACACTCGTGTCATTTAACGTCAGTGTGATAGAGGTGAATTTTTCGTCACCACCTTCAACTCCGCTTACTTGGTCATCAATGGTCGAGCTGAAATCAAGTTGGATATAGGTATCTTCGTAGCCGACTGGATCTTGCCCTGCTTGACCGTCGGTATCGACAGGGTTAAACGAATCGTCAAGCGAACCAACGACAGTAACGTCAATATCTAGGTTACCTTCAACATCAGGAGCAACTTTAATGACTACTTCTGTCACTAGAGTTTTCTCATCCCCCGACAATACGTCTTTAGTTACTATCGTCAACGGCAACCTAAAGTCGCCGGAGTAGTCGGCTGGTAAGTTAAGCAGTAGTCCAGAGAGGTCGGTCGAGACCCCTTGATCGACGGTAGTCTGGAATACATATTTGCCATTAACAAAGTCTAGGTCGCTGCTTCCCGATAAACTAATTGGGAAGGTGACTTCGTTCACCGCTCCTGGATTAATGGTCACACTGTCATCAATAATGATGGTCACTTGATCAGTTGAGTCATCTTCGCCCGAGAAAGTAATTAAACCATTCAATGCCGTACCTAGATCTAACTGGGTGTCCTCAATCGCATCAACAACACTGTCTGGTGTTATATCAATATCGGCTGCAACCTTAGTACTCCCAGCCACCACTTGAGGGAATGACAGAGTGACTTCTCCGTCCCTACGAGCGGCCGTAGATGACTCAACCTCAGCACCATCACCTCGGTCTATCACCGTACTAAAGATGTCCATCTTGATGTCATTGAACCCTCCAGCCCCGCTGTTTCCTGAAGGAAGAACAAGGCCGTTCGGTGCACTGATGCTAAATATGTCTTCATTCGTTACAACCCAGCGCCCATTGCCTTCATAAGCAGCGCCAATAACGAGCAGTTGATTGAGTACAGCATCTGATAGAGCCGAGTCGTCCACATTTGTTAATTGAATAACTAACTGATCCACTTCTTCGATAACGGACGAAGCATCTGTTTCTTGATATCGAATGACGAACTCATCCGTAACCGATGTATTATCGCTATTGGTAGTGAACTTAAGCACGCCAGTGTTTGCATCAGCAACTACGGTTGCTAGTGCTCCAGTACCCAGCACATCATCGACGATAAGCTTGTTGCTCGCATCTTCAGGCTCAACCACAGGTCGCACTTGAACGTTAATGATTCCGGTTATATCTGGATCGGCTTCGACATAACCACCATCTTCATCCTCTAAGCCGCTAGGCGTATACTCATGATCTCGCTCTTCCATTTTAAGTTCGGTGGTCAACGTAAAATCTGCACTAGAATCAGCCGGGGGCGTCATTTGAATGAAGTTATTCGCTAATGCAATTTGAGTAAATTGCTCCGGTGTTTGACTAGCGTCTTTAGGAGTAATAGTTAACGTACCTGCACCATCATTTACAACAGTAACATCACCATTTACGGTAGGTGTGACACCCGATGGAATACCGGAAATCGTAATCGAAGTGAAATGCTCATCAGAATCAATATAGTCTGCACCTTCGGGGTGCCAATCAATGTTGATAGCCGTATCTTCATCACCGTTAGTCGTATTGACATAAGTTGCTGATGTGTCGATTCTAGGTATAACAAGCACGCGCACTTCTTGGTCAAACGTAAGCGTATGACCGTCATTCTCAGTCACGATCACTTTACCCTGAATATGAATATTCTCAGTTGAAGAATCGACAGGTCTGATGCGGATTCCTGAGGTTTTACCTGCGTCAGTGATGTTCGCTTCGTAGATAGGTTTAGAAAGATCGGGGCTACCACCCGGACCGGTTTCGTAACCGACAAAGTTAAGGTCAATAATGGTACCGTCACCGTCTTCCAGAATAACGCCATCAGGAATACCCGAGAGGATAACGGTTATGGATTCTGAACCATCGTCAGGTAATGGGGTTTGATCTACTGCTGCAGGATCAGGTCTTCTCTCTCCCGACAACACGGTGAAATCAAGCTCGGCGTAGCTGTCTCCATTCTGGCTCTCTTGGATCGTGGTTTGAACACCAGGTGTTGTGCCATCGGTGATTGCTGTCCAAGCCGTACCGTTTGTACCGCCATAAGGAATATCTGCAACCCCTTTAACCTCAACGTTAACCGTTTTAGTTTCTAGGATTTCTTCATCAACTTGTGCACCAGTAGAGAGGTTCGCAGTGTCTTTAACCACACCGGTTACGTCAAAGGTAAAATCAACATTGCTGTGTTTAGTCGGAGTAACTTCAATTTTCGCTAAGTCAGCATAAGCAATCTCTTGGTAAACGATGCCATTGATAGTCACGGTGTTGATGGTTACATTGCTATCAGTACTACTAAGCACCGCGCCTTCAGTAATATTGTTAATACGAACGAAGAGTTCTTCAGATCCATCAGTATCAACGGATCCCGTCATGGTGATAACTTCGTCTAACGTGAATGCGTCCTTATTATCAAGAGGACCTAGATAATCAGGATCATCAATGTTGTCTTCGTTAATACGAATCCGGTTAACACTGAACGACCCAGGGTCCGCATCGGCAGTCACATCAATGATAATGTTTTGCTCAACAGAGCGAGCGGTCGTTTTGTCTAACCCGCCGTTCGCTGAATCATCGTATGGGTTAAGCGTCTCTTCCGTAATTGCCGTCGCTTTGAACTCAATTTGTCCAGAGAAGTTGTCGATTGGGTTAACGACTGTGCTATTAATATCAGCAGATGCGATGATATAAACACCATTAACAGGCGTTAACACATTGCCATTTTGATCAAGTAACTCAAACTTCCCATCACCCTGAATCGCTTCAAGTTCATAGGTAATCGTCTCAGTATTGCTGTTATCTTGCGATTCAGCATTCAGCTGCAACGTAACATTGTCTTCATCTTCATTCACTTGATACTGATAAGTACTGTTGGCGTCATCCCACGTTGCAATATCCGCTACCGCTTCAATCTCGATTCTGAAGTTTGAGTTAACGGTGTGATCCGTATTGCCATTTTTCTCAATTTCTAGCTCATAACGAACGCGCCCACCAGTTTCATCCGAACTAGCGTGTTGGTCCGGAACAAAGAACAAGTTGTCTATCGTCGCAATAGTTTGTCTTGGCTCATTCGGATTTGGAGCAAAGCTTTGTTCGAGTTGAGGAGGACCAAATATAATGCTCCCATTTGACTCAGGCACTAATTCAATGTAGTCAGCACCATCAAAGTAATAAAAAGTACCTTGATGACTATCACCTCCGTTCGGGCTTTTAATCGTCAACTGGCCAATAGATTCAGCGTTATCTTGGTCATACAGACTAACTTGCAGCGCAACTTGAGCTGGCGCATTAGGCAAACCATTTTGGTTATCTTGAATATTCTCAAGAGCCGGCTCATCGCCTGTTGCATAAGGTATGGTTGAGTCTCTACCCGCATCCTCGAAGGTCGTCACTTTCAGAGCGATTCTTGTAGAGTCCCTATCAGTAATCGTTATATCTAACGGTGTTTCAGAGGTATCTAAATCGCCATCCGTCGCAATCACATTAATCGAAAAATCGATGGTGTCTAGGCCGTCATGATCGAGATAGCCGTTAGCTCTAAATTCAACCTCGCCATTTGAGTTGATACGCAAACGCCCTAGCTCACGGGTGTCCACGCCACCACTACCATCGTCGGTTTGTTCGTACACTCGTACTTGTTGACTACCGCTATTTAAATCGAAACTGCTGCTGTACGGCCCGCTGTTTCCTGTACGGAAAACAATATCTGCACCATTACTGGTAATGCCCTCAATTCGACTCAGTACCGCGCCATCCGCGCCGACATCCGTCGCATTAGCAAACATGTCAACTTTGGAATTACCATAGCCCTGGCCTTCAATTCGTGTGATCGATTGAGTTGTCACCAATGGAACATCATCAGTCACCGTGATTTTCAACTCGATCGCGTTTGATTGGTCTTGATCAAAATCTTCTGCAACAACAGAAAAGTTAAGGTCAATTGCGTTTTCATTCGCGCCATCAGGGTGCTTAAGTGGTTTAAACAATTCAAACTGATAGCTGTTATCCGAGGTATCGAAAATAATCTCAAACACAGCTTCATTACTCGTTGCAGTTTGAGCAACGTAAGTAAATGTTGTGCCGCTTTGTGAAACAGCAAGCCACTCTAAACTTTCTCCGTTGGAGGTTAAGCCAGTCAGAACCAAATCTTCATCAACCAGTTCATACTTCACAACACCATCCGCGCCTTCATCGACAGTGAACAGGCCATTAATAATGGTGTCTTCAGATTGCTCGGAACCAATACCAGTAAGATCGTCTTCATCGACAACCGTTTCACCCGTCGGCGCACTCATTACTGGCGCATCGTCTAGCACCTCGATTGGCAATACATATTGGTTAGAATCATCGCCGTCACCATCAACCGCAACGACATCAAATGGAATCGTTAAGGTATTGGAATTCGGGCTTGTTGGATGGTTTAGAGGACCTAGCAACGTAAACGTATAAGAGCCGTCATTCGCTAGCGCGAGCGTGAAGATAGGAGTTCCACTTGTCGTCGTACCTTGATAGGTCGTTGTGTTGGCGGCACCTGTGACTTCTGTAATAGAAATCGCTTCAGTTCCAGAGGTCAATGTCGCTTCAAGCGCAGAGATATTACGCAGTTCGTAAACCTCTACTTGGTCTGCACCTTCTGTGGTAACAAATGCACCTGTTGCTTGAGAAATCGCAGAGCCGAGATCATCTTCATCAACCACAAATGTGCTGGTCGCTGTCGTATCGGTAATGACAGGCACATCATCGGTGATAGTAACGGTCAAAGGTTTCATCACAGAGTCGGTATTGTCTTGGTCGACCGCGATCACTGGCAGAGTGAATACTTGATCGTTGTTGCCTTGCACAGGCAGATGATCGAGCTCTTCCAACAAAGTGAAGGTGTATTCGCCTAGCACTACACTATTAAAAGTGATGGTAAAGATATCCGTTTGAACACCCCCACTCTCAACGAAACCAATATAGGTTCCGCTGTTGGCTGGATCTTCTTTAAGCTGAACCACTAGGCCATCCGATTTCAAATCACCAGACGTGTTGAACTGAGTGGTATCAATACGGAAATAGCTCACATCATCACTTCCCGCTGTGAAAGCAATGGTTTCAGTTTGGCTCACAGGTAAGCTCGGAGATGAACCATCCACGAGATTCGCTTCTTCCAATGCAACCGTTGGTACAGTATCAATTACCGGTGGAGCACCATCTGAAATCGTCAATGTCACGGTCGAAGTAACAATATCACCGTCTTTATCTTCTGATGTCACGGTAATCGTCTTAACGATATCACCACCAGAATGATTCAGGTTTCGATTAGGCTCAAAGCGCACATCACCTTCAAGATTGATAAACAAAGACCCTTCAGTGAATACAAACTCTTGCTCGCCAGTATTCGTTTGTACCAATGCTTTTTCAGCTTGATTGTCATACACAAACTTAGTGATTGTGGCGCCATCTGCACTTTGTGCAGGCATCACATCAAAGACTGTTGTAGTTGGTGTTCCCGTACTTGGCTCTGTGATGTTGAGCGCACCTGATTGCATCAGCTGAACATCATCGGTGATGGTGACAGTCAGCGGTTTAGACGCTGAAATATCACCATCGGTATCTTCTGCATAAACAGAAAGATCAAAGCTCAGATCGTTATTTCCTAAACCATCAACATGATCTAAACGTTCAAGCAAAGTAAACGTATATTGGCTTGGGTTCGTGTCATCAAAATCTAGAGTGAATATGGTTTTCTCCACACCCATTCCATCAGTGGTAAAGGCAATGTAGTCGCCAGAGTTTGCAGGATCTTCACGTAAACTCAGTGACAAACCATCCGACTTCAACGCGCCGTTAGTATTGAATAGCCCTACTTCCACCACTATTTCAGCAATATCATCACTGCTTGCAAGTGAAGTAATGGTTTGAGTGATACTCACAGGATTTACACTAGGCGTCGAACCATCCGCAAGTAAGCTTTCTGACAATGCCACACCCGGCACAACGTCGATTGTTGGTCCATCACCATCAACAATGGTGAGCGTAACCGTCGACGAAAAGATATCGTTATCAAAGTCTGAAGACGTGAACACGATTGACTTAACAATGTTCCCTGCAGAGTGATCAAGGTTTCGATTTGGCTCAAACCTTACATCACCATCTAATGTCACAAACAATGAACCTTCAATGAAAACAAACTCTTGTTCGCCACTGATGTTCTGATTCAGAGTAATTGGAGAACCACCGTCATACGTGAACTGCGTAATGTTCGCGCCGTCTGCACTTGGTATTGGCATCACATCAACGGTAGTTGTTGTTGGAGTACCAGAATTTGGCTCGGTAATGGTTAAGAAGCCATCTTGCATTTGCTGGATGTCATCTTCTATCGTAACCACCACATCGCGCTTTGTTGACTCAGAATCATCGGTATCAACAGCATAGATAGGTAAGCGGAAAGTAAGGTCGTTGTTGAGCACGCCATCAAGGTGATCAAGCGCCTCAATCAAGGTAAGTGTAAACTGAGCTTTGTTTGCACTATCAAAGCTAATGGTAAATACATCGGTAACGTTACCCATACCATCATCGGTATAACCAATGTAGTCACCAGCAGAAGAAGGATCTTCTTTTAGTTGAACAACAAGACCACTTGATTTCAACAGATCGCCAGGATTGAATTCGTTGGTCGCAATTCTAAAGTGACTAAAATCATCACTTCCTTCGGTGTAAGTGATTGTATGAGTCGAACTTACCGGAGAACCAGTTGGCGTAGAGCCATCCGCTAGGTTGACTTCCGATAAGTTAACATCTGGAACCACGTCAATAACGGGATCAATTCCGTCTTTGATCGTCAACGTGACATCCGCGGTATCGGTATCGTTATCAAAATCACTGGTCGTCACGACTATCGTTCTCACGATATCGCCAGATGAATGGTCTAGATTTCTACTTGGTTCAAAGCGCACCTCACCTTCAATCGTGATGTACAGTAAGCCATCGGTTACGGTAAAAACTTGTTCTGTAGACACAGTTGGGTCTAACGTAACAGCCGTGCCACCATCGTAGATAAACTGATTCACTTTCGCGCCATCAGCACTCTGTGTCGGCATAACGTCGATTGTTGGTGTGGTTGGCGTACCTGCTGCTATATCAGCAAGTGAAGGCTCAGTGATACTTAACGCCCCATCTTGAACGCCTTGTACATCATCGGTGATCACCACGGTCATTGGCGACATTGCAGAATCATCACCATCGGTATCAACCGCTAAAACAGGGACATCGAAACTTAGAGTATTGTTTTGTAATCCATCTGTATGGTCTAACGCTTCAAGCAGTGTGAACGTATATTGCCCTAGATTGGTTGTCGAGAAACTGATCGTGAAGACGTTGGTTTCGACGTTAGAACCGTCCTTGACGAAGCCAATGTAATTACCAGAATTCGCTGGCTGCTCTTTAATCTCAACCTCTAATCCATTCGACTTCAAAGCCCCCGAAGTATTGAACTGAGCAGGGTCAATTCTGAAATAACTAACATCGTCACTACCCTCTGAGTAGGTAATAACTTGAGTCATCGCCACTGGATTGCCGGTTGGCGAAGAACCATCAGCGAGATCCACTTCTGAGAGCGTAATTCCAGGGACCAAATCGATCGTTGGAAGATCACCATCGGTAATCTTCAATGTCACGGTAGATGAGACGATATCACCATCAAGGTCAGTAGATGTAACAACAATCGTCTTAGTAATATCACCACTCGTGTGATCTTGATTTCGCACAGGCTCGAATCGTATCTCACCTTCTGTGGTAATAAATACAGAACCTTCAGTGAACACAAACTCTTGCTCGCCATTCACATTGAGATCAAGGCTTTCTGCACTGTTTCCATCAAACACAAATGAAGTGATTTTTGCTCCATCTGCGCTCTGATTTGGCATCACGTCCAGAGTATTCGATGTTTCGACGACTCCAGCAGGCTCACGACTGGTTATTGTGCCGCCTTGCATCAACTGCACATCATCACCAATAGTCACGCCAAGCTGAGAGACTAACGAATCGTCGCCGTCACTATCCACCGCATACACAGGCAGATCAAAACTCAGGTCGTTGTTGCCACGTGCATCTTGATGATCCAAGGCTTCGATTAAGGTAAAGGTGTATTCACCTAAGGTTGTCCCAGAAAAACTCAACGTAAATACTGTGGTTACCGCATTCGACGAGCTGGTTGTAAATCCGATGTAGTTGCCCGACCCTTGCGGATCTTCACGTAATTCAACAGCTAAACCATTCGATGTGAGTGCATCATTGGTATTGAACTCTGTTGGTTCAAGGCGGAAGCGGACCACATCATCACTTTGATTAGTGAAGGTGATGGTTTCGGTTTGACTTACCGCACTGCCACTTGGGGCTGAACCATCCGTCAGGTTCGTTTCAGATAAGCTAACCGTTGGAATAACATCAATGGTTGGAATATCACCATCGGTGATCGTTAACGTAACGGTTGACGTGACTGAGTCTTTGTCGAAATCGCTTGAGGTCACCACTATCGACTTAACAATATCGCCGGCCGTATGGTCAAGATCTCGATTAGGCTCAAAGCGAACTTCACCTTCGAGGGTAATGTACAGTTTGCCTTCTGCGAAGATAAACTGCTGTTCGCCTGCAATATTTTGATCGAGGGTGTTTACGACGCCATCATAAGTGAACTGAGTGATGGTCGCGCCGTCAGCACTTTGGTTTGGCATGACATCAAAAGTAGCCGTGGTCGATGTACCAGCCGCTAAATCAGCGACGGTCGGCTCGGTAATATTGAGCGCACCACCTTGCATGATTTGAACATCATCATCAATCGTTACATTAAGCTGCGATACCAGTGAATCATCACCATCACTGTCTACCGCATAAACAGGCAGGTCAAAGCTCAGATCATTGTTCGCTAGGCCATCAACATGGTCTAGCGCTTCAAGTAGAGTGAAAGTGTATTCTCCTAACGTGGTTGAAGAGAAGCTAATGGTAAACACGGGGACTTCAGCGCTCGAACCGTTGGTAATAAAGCCTATGTAAGTGCCCGGATTAGCAGAATCTTCTTTTATCTCGACCGCAAACCCATTCGATTTCAGTACACCACCGACATTAAACTCAGTTGGTTCAATGCGGAAACTCGTCACATCATCACTTTGGTTAGTGAAAGTAATCGTCTCGGTTTGACTTACTGCGCTACCGCTCGGGCTAGAGCCATCGCTAAGGTTAGTTTCAGATAGAGTAACGCTTGGCACGGCATCGATGGTTGGGATATCACCATCGGTAATCGTCAGCGTAACCGTTGCTGTCACGGGATCGTTATCGAAGTCACTTGAAGTCACCACAATCGACTTCACGATGTCTTCGCTCGTTGTGTGGTCTAAATTACGATTTGGCTCAAAACGCACTTCACCTTCAAGAGTGATAAACAACTCACCTTCTGTGAAGCTAAATTGCTGCTCACCATTGTCAGTTTGATCCAATGTTCGAGTTTGACCATCATACGTAAATTGAGTGATCGTCGTGCCATCGGCACTTTGTTCTGGCATCACATCGATGGTATTGGTTGTCACTGTGCCGTCTGCAAGATTTGGCTCAGTGATATCTAACGTACCATCCTGCATGATTTGAACATCATCACCGATGGTTACATTTAACTGAGAAACCAAAGAATCATCGCCATCGCTGTCTACTGCATAAACAGGCATGTCAAAGCTCAAACTGTTATTCACCAGACCATCTTCGTGGTCAAGCGCTTCAAGTAACGTAAATGTGTATTGACCTAGATTTGTACCAGAGAAGGTAACGGTAAAGACGTTGGTTTCAACATCCGACGCGTCTTTAACAAAACCGATGTAATCACCAGCACTGTTAGGATCTTCTTTTAGCTGAACCGCCAAGTTGTTTGACGTTAACGTACCTAGAGTATTGAACTCTGTTGGCTCGATACGGAACGACTCAATATCGTCACTTTCATGAGTAAACTGAATGACTTTGGTGTCACTGACCGCAGAATTCGACGGATCAGAGCCATCGGCTAGATTCGTTTCAGATAGTGAAATTGGTGGAATGACATCTATGGTTGGGACATCGCCGTCCGTAATCGTAAGCGTCACTGTCGAGGTAAGAACGTCATCATCGCCATCGCTTGATGTCACAACGATATTTTTAACAATATCGCCTGCTGAGTGGTCTAAATCTCGGTTCGGCTCAAAGCGCACTTCCCCTTGAGTCGTAATAAACAGTGAGCCTTCGGTGAAGGTAAACTCTTGCTCGGTCGCATCATTCGGGTCTAGAGAGTAAGCGGTGCCGTCATAGGTAAATTGAGTCACACTCGCGCCATCGGCACTTGCGGATGTTAATACATCGAAAACGGATGTCGCTGGCGTACCTGCAGACAAGTCGGCAAAAGTAGGCTCTTCGATACTAAGCGAACCACTCACCATCACTTGAACATCATCAGTAATCGTTACCGATAGCGGTGACATTAACGAGTCATCACCGTCGGTATCAACCGCGTAAACTGGTAGTTCGAACGTGAAGTCGTTATTGCCACGACCATCCTCGTGGTCGATATTCTCCAACAGCGTAAAAGTATATTGCCCCAGAGTCGCAGCGCTAAAGCTTAATGTGAAAATCTGTGTTTCTACATTCGTCGCACTGGTAGTAAAACCAATGTAGTCACCCGACCCCGCCGGATCTTCACGTAACTCAACGGCTAAACCGTTCGATTTAAGATCGTCGCTAGTATTGAACTCAGTTGACTCAATACGGAAACGAACCACATCATCACTTTGATTGGTAAACATGATGGTTTGAGTAGAGCTCACCGCGCTGCCACTCGGAGCAGAGCCATCACTCAGATCCGTTTCAGAAAGGGTAACGCTTGGAATGACGTCGATCGTAGGGTTGTCACCATCCGTAATCGTCAACGTTACGGTTGAAGTCAGCG
>NZ_JBFRPB010000029.1:0-38703 GCF_041471785.1 Vibrio sp. 10N.261.51.C6
TTAAGTGAACGGCATTAGCCTAATATTGGCGGTTTTTATTTATGTCAGTTTTACTAGCAAACGCTTTAAAACTGGCTGGTGATTACTCGTCGTCCACTTTTGGTGCGACTTTCTTCTTAGGGATAAACACGGTATCACCCACGGCCACATTTTGGTGGAAGCTCTTATCGCGCTTAACTGGTTTCTTCGGCGTTTTCTTCGCTTGAGTGTTGGTCTTCTTCTTAGCAGGACCGCCTTTAGCAAACGCAGGTTTACGTGGCTTAATGCCTTTGAATTTACCTTTTAGGCCTTCAAGTACAGAGAAGGTCAAATCTTGTTGAAGGTAAAGTTCAACACGCTTGAAGCTGTCCCAGTCTTTTGGACCAACCAAAGAAATCGCATCGCCTTTGTTACCCGCACGGCCAGTACGACCTACACGGTGCACGTACTCTTCCGTATGCTTAGGCATATCAAAGTTGATAACGTGGCTCACGTTTGGAATATCAATACCACGTGAAGCAACATCGGTAGTTACCAAGATCTTGTAAACCGCACGCTCGAACTGGCTCATAATAGCATTACGTTGCGTTTGGTTTAGGTTACCACTCAGTGCTACCGCTTTAAGCTTCTTCTCGTTCAACTTATCTGTTAAACGGTCAGTATCAGCGCGTGTTGCTGTGAAGATCATTACCTGACGGTATTCAGCTTCTTCCAGTACACGGTCTAAAATCGCTTCTTTGTGATCTAGGTGATCACATAAGTAGAATTTCTGTGTGATATCTAAGTGTTGCTCGTTAGAAACACCAACAGAGATACGCTTAGGTGCGTCTAGCATTTCATTTGCAATGCCATTTACTTCAGCGTGATCTAACGTTGCAGAGAACATCAACGTTTGACGACGACGGTGTTTAGCTGCATTGGCAATGCGACGAAGTTCTGGAGCGAAACCCAGATCAAGCATACGGTCCGCTTCATCAAGGATTAGCGTTTCAACACCATCTAGGAACAATGAACGATGTTCTAGGTGGTCAGCAAGACGGCCTGGAGTCGCAACGATAAAACGAGGGTACTTACGCAGTGCTTTAACTTGGTCGTTAAAGTTCTCACCACCTAAGATAAGCGCCGCTTCATAAGACAGACCACCAAGCATGCTACGCAGTTCGCCGTAAACTTGCTTCGCTAGCTCACGAGTAGGAGCCAAAATTACACCACGAGGATCTTTAGCAGAAAACGCTTTTGTTTTTAATGCTTTATGTATCATTGGCAACACAAACGCCAATGTTTTTCCTGATCCCGTTTTTGATGAAGCCAATAGATCCTTACCAGCAATAGCAACAGGGATCGCTTTTGATTGGATCTCTGTCGCCTTCTTGAAGTCGTAATGTTTTAAGTTCTTCAGTAAGCGGTTATCTAAGCCTAAATCTTTAAAGTGCAAAGGACTCTCCAGTCATGATGGTATTGAATAAAATTAATTTAACGTGACATGATACCGCGAAAGTACTTTATAAGGATAGAGATCACAGTAAATTTATCCCTTTATCTATCTTTAGCTAGAACAACGTATGCATTGCTAGCAAAGGGATAGCTCTCCAAAAACACCTTCAAGTCGTCTCTAAATCCTTCATCTCATAAATGAGACACAACGTGATACTTAGCTAATTACCTCAAAAATTTAGCAATTTCTTTAGTTATTGTTTTTGCAGTTAAAAAATTAGTCGCTACAATCATTAATGAAGCGACTATATGATAAAGAATGTATAGCGCATCTTTTGATGATAAATAAGCAAGGAGTTCTTATGAATAAGACGTTAATCGCAGCTGCAGCATCAGTTTTCATTTTAGCCGGTTGTTCTTCAGAACCAGAAGAAGCTGCAGTGTCAGAAATGGATCAACTAACTAACCAAGTGGCTCAACTTACAAGCGAAGTTGAAGCACTTAAGAGTGACAAAGCAGCCGCAGAAATGAAGGCTCAAGAAGCAGAAGCAGCCGCTATGGCAGCGAAAGAAGAAGCGGATCGTGCTAACGAACGCATCGACAACATCGCTGAGTCTTACACTAAGTAGTTTGAGATCTAATCGCGATTAAGCTGTAGATTAAATAAGTCGCAAAAAGCAGTATATAGACAGCACCACTTCTTATCGGATGTGGTGCTTTTTTTGGGTGACACTAATGCGAGTAAACAAGATAAAACCGCCCCTTGTTGCAGAAGAGGCAATCGAATTAAAACTCAATCACAGGTGGTGCTATCTCTACAGGTACGCCGTTTTGAGCAAAGATAACCGCTTTCGCCTTTGAATTTGGCAGTTCTGCGTCTTCAAGCCACCATTTTAGTTCCACAGGGATCTGTAATGATTTCTTTGAACCATCACTTCGAGTTAATGGCTCGTGCGCTTCTACAAACACACTTCTATCAGGCTCTAATGACACCTTAATCGGCTCATTGATAATGGTGACCTGTTCACCACTGTTCACTTGCTCAAACAGCCACTCAATGTCTTTAGGTTCCATTCGGATACAACCAGAGCTAACTCGTAAACCTATCCCGAAATCTTTGTTTGTACCATGGATCAAATAGTCGCCAGCGCCATAAGCAAGCCTCAAAGCGTACTCTCCCAATGGATTTTCCGGCCCGGCAGGAACCACTCTCGGTAATTCAATGCCCTTTTCAAGATACTCGTTGCGGATTGAATTTGGTGGCGTCCATGTTGGATTCGGTCTTTTTTGGCTTATCTTGGTGATCATCTCGGGAGTATCACGCCCCACTCGACCGATGCCGACAGGGAAAACATGCACCTGATTTTTCTCAGGCTCAAAGTAATACAACCTTAGCTCAGCAAGATTGATGACAATCCCCTTTCTTGGGGTGTCAGGCAAAATCAAGCGGCTTGGAATGCTTAACACATAGCCTTCCGCGGGAAGAAAAGGATCCACCCCTTTGTTGGCTGCCATTAAAGATAGAAAACCAATATCGTATTGCTTGGCAATGATGGCCAAGGTTTCGCCCGCCGCCACTTCATGCTGCTGGATTCTGCCCACAATGCGGCTTTCCGTTGGTGGCAATTCAAAGGTTGCAGCAGACACCCACGATGAAGCTATCCCGCTGGCAAGCAAAGTAGTTCTTACAACAAGCGACGCCGCCCTGTGGAGTCGTGTTTTCATTGACTGCAAAGGCGTCGAGTTAACGCAATACGACATACAAATCCTTGGTTTGTCTTTTATCAAAGTTTAGATTATCTCTGATCAAACGTCTCTACAACGTATTGTTGTCTCGAAACTAATAGGCAACAAGTTTATATGTAAGCCTTTTCTTCTCATTCACTTGCAATTTACCCATACAAAATCGATTGCCTTTACGCTTTCAACATATTTGGTTATCAATATTAATAAAACTATAATGGCAGACCTATTTTGTGACTAAAGTCTCATGGAGCCACGTTCTAACTCGCTAATATTGCCTCAACAAAACGAATTCAATTCAACAGAATCGGTAATTGATTAAATCCTGTTCCTATAATTACCGTTTAAACTTTGGAGAACGACCATGGCTACACCTCATATTAATGCTCAAGCTGGTGATTTCGCAGAAACAGTACTTATGCCGGGCGACCCGCTTCGCGCAAAATACATTGCAGAAACATTCCTTGATGACGTGAAGCAAGTTTGTGACGTTCGCAACATGTTTGGCTACACAGGCACTTACAAAGGTAAGAAAGTTTCTGTAATGGGCCACGGTATGGGTATCCCATCATGCTGCATCTACGTACACGAGCTAATCGCTGAGTTCGGCGTGAAAAACGTTATTCGTGTAGGTAGCTGTGGCGCGGTACGTGACGACGTTAAACTAATGGACGTTGTTATCGGCATGGGTGCATCTACTGACTCAAAAGTAAACCGCATTCGTTTCAACAACCACGACTTCGCTGCTATCGCTGATTTCGGTCTTCTAGAAGAAGCAGTAAACCAAGCTCGTGCACAAGAAGTTCCAGTTAAAGTTGGTAACGTATTCTCTGCAGACCTTTTCTACACTCCAGAAGCTGACCTTTTCGAAAAAATGGAAAAGCTAGGCATCCTAGGTGTTGATATGGAAGCGGCTGGTATCTACGGCGTTGCTGCAGACCTTGGTGCTAAAGCACTAACTATCCTAACAGTATCTGACCACATCATCCGTGGTGAAAAACTAAGTTCTGAAGAGCGTCAAAAGTCTTTCAACGACATGATGAAAGTTGCTCTAGAGACAGCAATCAACATCTAACGATTTGATAAAAGATACATTGAAAAGCGTTACCCCGCAGCCAGGCTCGCTTGGCTGCTCAAATAATCCCGAGGGGGAGATCGTGTCTAACGACAAGCTGCCAAAAGATGCGGATGGTTTGCAACTCAACTTTTGTAAAACATTGGCGTGTGACAACTTTGGCTTGAGCGATGCAAAACGGTATGTTTTGCAACACGCGAACCCTAAGCGTCCAGCGATGGTTTGTCGTGAATGTGGAGCTTTCCCCCCCTTACTTAACAATCGTGAAGTGTTAAGCGAACTTCATCGCCTAAGACAACTTCACAGCGACGGGCTCCCTGCTTGTCGTAATGATGATTGCGATAACTTCGGCTTATCGGTTCATACCCATAAACATCTTTATCATGCCTTCGGCTACAGTGGCGACAGGCAGCGTTATCGATGCAAAGACTGCCAAACAACCTTCGTTGATAAATGGTCTGGATCCAATAAAAAACTCCAATTTCAAGAGAACCTCATGGGCTTATTGTTCATGGGCTATTCCGTACGTGAAATCTGCCGAAAATTAGAGATCAACCCAAAGACTTTCTATGATCATGTTGACCATATCGCGAGCCGTTGTCGTCGTAAATTAGCGATGATCGATGCACGATGGGTTAACCATGCGAAAGATTACGAGTTCGCATCTCACTACCAGCGTCTGCAACCACAAAGTAACAACGGTGTGGTGTGGATAGCGACGGGCGAGGCGCATTCTGGCTATATACTTTGCCAACACGTTAACTACTCTCAAAATGAAGAACCATCAGGAAACGTCGACCATAACCCTTATGATGATGTGGCACGATTTGTATCCAAAGAGCACTCTTCAGAAGCAAATCTCGAACTGCCTCAGCCCTCTGACAAACTAAAAGAGCGCATTGAACAGCAGTACCAAGTGATTCTTGCGAGAGGTAACGTTGAGGACCCTATGGGTAACCTCACCACATTTAGTTACCCTTCAAAAGGCGCTCTCATTCGACCGCCTTATACCTCTTATGCTCACTTCTTACATGTGTTGGATATGTGTAACGAAGACAAGCATGTCGCCATCTATATGCCACAAGATCCATTACTAAGATCTGCCGCTTTAAGTGTATGTTTGCCGCGCATTCAGAGTCAAAATATTGACCTCATGTATGTCGAAGAAGATTCAGGCTGGCAAGACGACCAAAGTTTTGAAAAGATCGACATCGTTCACATGAGTTGGTGGCGAGATCGCTGGGCTATTGCCAATCAGGGTGATAACCAGAAAGGTATCTGCTACCTAACCGGTAACAATCCAGAACCAAAACAGTGGTTTAACACAGCCTCAATTCAACAAACTAAGTTCTATCAACAGCGCTTTCAGTTGTTATTTGATAGCTTTATTAATGAGCCCAGACGTAAGCTTCGTCCTGGGGGCATTCTTCCATTGCTCGACATATTTAGAGCTTGGCACAATCTGTGCTACCAAGATAAGCAAGGGCTCACGGCAGCACAACGCTTAGGCGTAGGGGAGCTGCCATTAACTCTAAAGCAACTACTTTCATAGCAACAAAGCCTCTAGGTAATTATTCGGGAACTCATTGATTTTAAAGCGACAACATGAGGTAACACCCATAATTAGAAAAGATCGATGTTCCTTTGACGCTCTACGAAAGATAATTGGTGCTTATCTCAAATTACACTCTTATAATGATTGTGTTATCAATATGTTCGATAATCATGGATGTAAGTCTTGGACAAAAATCAGTACCTTCTTGAAACAGAATTAGAAAAACTCAAAACTCGTGTCGACTCTGAGCCATCGGTGATCCTAGAGATTGCACAACAGTGCCTAGTCCGATCAGAGCAAGTTCTGTTTGAAGAGGGTGCCATCCAGTCATTAATGTTAATGGCAAGATGTAGCTGGAACCTGATGGATTACCAAAAAGGTTTAAAATACATCAAGGAAGCCTACAAGCGCCAAAGCCGATTAGATACCGACCTTTTTCTCCCTGAAATCCTCCATTTACACGCGCTCCAGTTCTGGGGACAAGCCAAGTACTATTCCGCCCAACAGTTCTGGATCAATGCTTTAGAGCAGTCCGCGTTGGTTGATGAAGTCGAAATTCAAATTGAATGCCTCATTGGCCTTGGCAATATTTGGCGGATGACCCACGAATATAAACTTGCACGTTCTACCCACCAGCTTGCCGTTAAAGTTGCTAACAACAGCCGCATTGGTTGGTTAGAGGGTAAAGCCAGAATACTGCTTGCGTGGGATTACTACCTGCTCAACAACTATGTTGAAATGCTGTCGGTATTGGACGGTGCAGAAGAAGCATTAAAAGACCATAAAGATAACACTTGGCATGCAGAGGTATGGGACTTTCGAGGCCTTGCCCTACTTGGTCTTGAACGCTTAGATGACGCGGAGCGCGCCACGGCCAAAGCGCACAATCTGGCAGTTGAACACAACCTAGTTTGGATGAAGGCGCACTCATACATCAGCCGAGCTAGATTGGAGCTCCTGAGAAAAAGACCAGAACAAGCGGCGGAATTACTGAGGCTCGCAGAACAATCCGCAAACGAGTTCGATAATGGCGAGTTGCTGAGCCAAATCTGTTACCAACAATCCTTGGTGGCGGAAGAAAACCAAGACTTCCAAGCCGCGCTCGTCGCCTTTAAAAAGTACCGTCAATATTCTATCGGCATGCTCAAAGAGCAAACGACACGTGTCGGTTTGGACAAAGCACGCAGTTCAAAACGCCAACTTGAACAGAGAGCACGAAAACTGATTAATCGTATTCGCGGTCAGCACGAGTACGATCCTGAAAAGCACCTCTCTTACGTTGTCTCTGAAACCTTTTGGTGGGAAAAGTTGGTGCTGTTCAAGACAGAGCTTAAACGTTCAAACCACAGCATCATTATGTTCCATCATGTCGATACTGATTACTTAGATGTCTGTACCGAGATTGCTCATGCTTTATGTAACCAGAATGACTTCATCGCAAGGCTAAGTTCTGAACGTGTGGCCCTTATGCTTTCCGAAAAAGGCGAAGCCGCAGAGCAAACATTCCAAACTCTCAGCACCATGCTTGATATCTATCCATGGCATAGAAAAGGACTAAAGGGTTCGAAACCGACCGTCAGCCTCAATGATATTTTGACGTTCCCGTTCACGCTTGAACAATTAGAAGAAGACGATGCTGAGGTAATAGAATAATGGAAACTCTATTAAGCAAGATCACAGACGCCGGTTTAGACCCTTCATCAGTATCAGGTGAAGAAGCGATCATCTTCTGGAACCACATTCGTCAGCACGTTTCGACGACGCAAACAGAGCAAGCACACTGCTATATCATTAGCTCTGAGTACCGTGCTGAGTTACAACAAAATCAAACCAGCATCGAAGAGTTGAGACGAGCACTCGATCTGCTCCACCTTCCTGCCGATATCGAAGACATACTGACAGTCAAAACCAGCCTAAGTGACCGCTTAGTTGAAATCGGTGATTACACGTCAGCACTCAATGAATTCGTCAGTTCATCGACTATCGCGGTTGAACACGGTCATATCGATGAGTATGTATTAGCTATTTTAGGCATGGGCAACCTGTGTGATTCCTATGGCGATCACAACAGAGCACTTCGTTACTACCAAAAAATCAGCAGCATAGACCATGCGATAAGCAGTCGCTCACTTCGTCTCAAATTCAAGCTGCATATGGTAGCAAGCCTACTTCTACTCAATCGCATTACAGCAGCCAGCGATTTACTGAATGAGTGCGAAGAACTGAGTATTTTGGTGAGTGACAAGTTGCTCACAGCCCAAATATTGCTTTACCAAGCGAAAGTTCTGCGCGCTAAGAAAAAATACCATGAAGCGCTACGCTGTCTGTCCAAGGTTCAATACCCAGCCAACAGCACTCAAGCAAGCTGGCTCGCGACCATGACTCGTCTAGAGCTCTCACATTGCCTAAGTGCAACCGGCAAGCAAGACTACGCGAGCATGATTTTGTCGAGCACAGACAAACGCGTGAAAGCCTACTCATCGCCAGTTCTTGCAAAACGATTCTACGATTCGCTGAGTGATGTGTGTATGAATCAAGGGCGTTTTCAAGAAGCGCTAAGCTATGAGAAAAAAGGCTACCGAATTGAAACCGATCTGATGAAGCAGATCCCGATCAGTGAACTCGGTGCAAGCCAACTACGCCGCCTGTCCCGTTTTGAATTACAACTCAAACTCATTCTCTCTGAACAAGAGAACAAAGAGCTCAAAGAGACAACGGAACAACACAAGAATGCGGTTGCTCAGCTTCAACAAGACGTATTCACCGATCCATTGACAGGGTTACACAACCGCCGCTGGTTAGATGTGAAACTGAAAGACATGCTGCTGCACGATACCTCTTTCGCGCTGATGGTTATTGATATTGACCACTTCAAGTCTATCAATGATGAACTGAGTCACTTAGTGGGCGATAAAGCGATTGTTAGTGTGTCTCAAGAGCTACGTTCATACTTTAAGTTTAGAGGCGCGTCATGTGTCAGATTTGGTGGAGAAGAGTTCCTCGTCATTCTAGAGAACACTGATCTTCCGAAGGCAGAAATGCACTCTGAAAATTATCGAGAGCGCATCTTCCAATTTGGATGGCATGAAATACTTGGGGAGCGTGGTTTGACCGTGAGTATTGGTATCACTTTGCATCGTGACGGAGAGAATACTCAACGCACCTTCTACCGTGCGGATAAAGCGCTATACCGAGCTAAAGCCAACGGCCGGAATCAAGTGTGTACAGAGTAGTGGCATATAGCTCTGTAGCTTAGGCCAACTGCTTATTGATAAAAGAACAGAGAAATACCAGCAAGGGCGGCAAGTGTGCCTATGATACTTTGCTTTGACACCTTCTCCCCTTTCAGCGCATAAATCACCAAAATAAAGACCGGGCTGGTCGCTATCAACGTTTGTGCAATCGCAGGGTTAGCATTCTTCAACGCCACTTGTTGAAGCCATAGAGCGAGAAACGTCCCGACAAAGATTGCTCCTAATAACCACAGTTTATCGAGCTTGGTCATTTCCCATAAATCTCTTTTTATCGATGAATACGGCTTCTTTTCAACGAAAGGGATAATCAGCATCACAGCAAACACGCCAATCGTCAGGCGAATCAAAGCACCTAACAATGGTGGGATATCACCCGCCACTAACGCGTAATGAGAAATAACCACACCAGATGCCTGACAGACACTCGCCACAAGCCCATAACCAATGCCACCCCACTGCGCTTTGTTATTCGATTCACCGCTCGCCGATTTTGATGGCTGGAAGACAACGAAGGTCACCGCTAGTGTTGTAATCACGACACCGAGCCAACTTTGCACTGTCAATACAGCGCCCAGGAACATTAATGCCAGCACACCAGAAAGAGGCGGGGCTAAAGATTCCAGTAACAGCGTCTTATTGGCACCGATTCTTTTCAACGCCGCAAAATAGGCGCTATCTCCAATCGCAATGCCAATCACACCTGAAATTGCCAATATCAGAAAATGGTTGGTACTCA
Source organism: Vibrio sp. 10N.261.51.C6 (assembly GCF_041471785.1). Taxonomy (NCBI): domain Bacteria; kingdom Pseudomonadati; phylum Pseudomonadota; class Gammaproteobacteria; order Vibrionales; family Vibrionaceae; genus Vibrio; species Vibrio sp. 10N.261.51.C6. The sequence continues at coordinate 9,777 of NZ_JBFRPB010000029.1, forward strand.
GTTCAAACTCCGGCATCGGAATAAGAGGCATCACCAGCAACATCATCCCTGACGCCACTACACCCTTAACAATGTTCAATTGCATCGCAGAGAAGCGATGACCAAACTGTCCATAAATCCATGTCGCACACGCCCACACAATCGCAGCACCAATAGCCGCCAATTCACCTATATACATCCGTGTTTATCCTTTGTGGTTGTGCACGTCATTTAGAATCGTAGCTGTCATCATTTCAGCTAAAATACCAACCAGAAAGCCGAAATAGCCTCTTCAAACGCGATGAGATTTTATAAGATTAGTCAATGGTTTTGCTCACATTAGAAGCGAATACTCATTATTTATAACTCAGTAAATCATTTTTATAACAATTACTTGGATGATAGCGTACTATATTTATAACTAACATCTAACATTACAAGGATCTGTTATGTTTTTAGACTACTTTGCACTCGGCTTACTCATTTTCGTTGCTCTAGTCATCTTTTACGGCATCATCGTTATTCACGATATCCCTTATGAAATAGCCAAAGAACGTAATCATCCTCACCAAGACGCAATTCACGTCTCAGGCTGGGTTAGCCTATTCACTTTGCACACAATTTGGCCCTTTCTATGGATTTGGGCAACATTATGGCGGAAAGACCGAGGCTGGGGCTTCGAAAAACTCGAAGAAGAGCAGCACGATATTCATCACCGAGTGGATGTTTTAATCGATCAAGTTAGCACCCTTCAAGAAGAGATCGCACAGCTCAAACAAGCAAATACTAAACAAAGCAGCACAAAAAAAGAGTCAAACAACGTTCAAGATCAGGAGGCTAAGTAATGGATTTACTACTGATAATGACCTACGCGGCACTTTGTATCACTATTTTCAAAGTATTTAATATCCCACTAAACAAATGGACAGTGCCTACCGCAGTGCTCGGTGGTGTGGTCATCGTAGGAACATTGATCCTATTAATGAACTACAACCATCCTTTCACACAACTTGGCAACCAAGTTTACTCAACGACTCCAATTGTTTCAGGCGTTAGAGGTAAAGTCATTGAGGTTCCTGTTGAGGCGAATTCTCCTTTAAAGAAAGGAGATATCCTCTTTAAAATTGACCCTATCCCTTTTGAAGCAGAAGTCGCTAAGCTCGAAGCGAAAGTAAAAGAAGCAAGCCAAGGAGCACTTGGGCTTGAATCTCAAGTTGCTGAAGCTGAAGCTGCTAAAATCAAAGCGATTGCAGAAAGAGACAAAGCGCAACGCGAATTTTCCCGTTATAAGCGTGGCTTTGAAAGTGGTGCGTTTACCGAACAACAATTGGATACTCGTAGACAAGCTTATAAGGCATCGGAAGCAGCAGTAAAAGTAGCAGAAGCAAGTCAACAACAAGCTCAGATCGCTCTAAATTCTGAAATTGGTGGCGAGAACACCGCAGTGGCAGGATTACTTGCAGACTTACGTAAGGCTCAATTCAACCTTGACCAAACGGTCGTGAGAGCACCAACGGATGGATATGTTACACAACTAGCACTGCGTCCAGGCGTAATGGCTGTACCGCTACCTCTTGCTCCTGTCATGACATTTGTCCATACGGAAGAAAAATACTACATCGCAGCATTCAGACAAAACTCATTGCAACGACTGCATCCTGGTTTCGAAGCTGAATTTTTATTCAGAGCACTACCAGGCAAGATTTTCAAAGGACGCATTGATGAAATAATCCCAGCTATTGGTGAGAGTCAAATTCAAGCGCGCGGGACACTTATTGGTACCAATGCACTTCGTACTAATGGACGCGTATTTGCTAAAATGACCATCACTGATGACCTGTCTGACTACCATTTACCTATGGGTACCGCGGTTGAAGTTGCCGTTTATTCTGACAGCTTCACCCACGTTTCAATCATGCGCAAGGTCCTTATTCGCATGAAGAGTTGGCAAAACTATCTATACCTAGACCACTAAACGGTCAAAGGTACGTGACGAACCCGCTTAACACATTGTTAAGACGAATGAAAAAGTCAGACTCGCTCTGGCTTTTTTGTTGCTGGATTAACCGTAAAATTACGCTTTTTACACGATATTTAGGTGTTCAGATGGAATTTTAGACATCTAGACACTTACCTTCCCTTATGGAAGGGTTCTACTGTATAATGCGCGCCTTATTTTTTATATTTGCCCAAAAAACGTTCTCATTGAGACGCATATTAATAATGGCGAATATTTATTCTTTATTTTGCTTTATTTTTCAGAATTCGAGGTTATCTATGAACTTTTCAGCTAAAACAGTGGTCGTTATCGCCATTGGCGCGGCACTGTACGGCATTGGTGGTTTACCTATGTTTGGTGTCCCAGTGTTTGCTAACACGACATTGAAACCAGCAATGGCAGTTCTAGCACTGTTTTCTGTTTTGTTCGGCCCTATTGTTGGCTTCTTAGTTGGCTTTATCGGTCACTGGGTAACGGATCTGTTCGCAGGCTGGGGTGTGTGGTTAACTTGGGTTTTAGGCTCAGGTATCGTAGGCATGGTTATCGGCTTATTCCCGATGTTGACCAAGAACCGCCTTCAGCAAGGTGAGTTGCCTATGAAGGACTTCGCGCTGTTTGTGGTACTTGCCCTTGCCGGTAATGTGGTTGGTTACGGCTGCTCTGCATTCCTAGATACCATCCTTTATGCAGAACCGTTTACTAAAGTCTTCACTCAACTGTCTATCATTGCTGCGGGTAACACCGTTCTGATCGCTGTTGTTGGCTTACTGATCCTAAAATCAGTCGCTAAACGCAACAAACAAAGCCGTAACCTGACTGAGGCATAAGCGATAATGACTATAGCATTTTCGAACTTCTCTTTTAGATATGAGTCGCTGGATAAACCGACGCTAAAAAATATCAATCTAAGGATAGAGAAAGGAGAGAAAATCGTCATTATTGGACCAAGCGGTAGTGGTAAATCTACCCTAGGTCAATGCCTTAACGGTCTGATTCCTCATGCTATCAAAGGTGAGGTGACTGGCTCTCTAGAGATCAACGGTAAGAACATTTCTGATTTTTCTATGCACGACTATACCGAGCAGGTTGGCACAGTATTACAAGATACTGATAGCCAATTTGTCGGTTTGAGTATTGGCGAAGACATCGCATTCGCACTGGAAAATCAGTTAGTGTCGAACATTGATATGTACCCTCTGGTTAAGTCGACAGCAAAAATGGTCGACTTAGCAGATATGCTTGATCGCTCGCCACATGATTTATCCGGCGGCCAGAAACAACGCGTGTCATTAGCGGGCATCTTAGTTGATGACGTTGACATCCTGTTGTTTGATGAACCTTTGGCTAGCCTTGACCCGAAAACGGGTAAAGCGACTATCGAAATCATCGACCAACTTCATAAAGAAACCAACAAGACTATAGTCATCATCGAGCATCGCCTTGAAGATGTACTACATCGCGATATCGATCGAGTGATCTTGATGGAGCGCGGTGAAATTGTCGCGGACATGACACCCGATGAAATCTTAGCTTCTGAACTGCTTGAAACACACGGTATTCGTGAACCACTTTATTTATCTGCTCTGAAGGCAGCGAAAGCACCTTTGACCAGTGAAGATAAGCTATCAAACCTCAAAGCTCTCGATTACAAAAGATTCCGCCCTGCGGTTCAGGCTTGGTTTGCAGAGCGCCCGACTCCAGTTGCCGAGAAGCAGTACCAACCTTTGCTTGAGGTCCACGGCCTGACTTACTCTTACGATGGTGAAAAGAACGCTCTCGAAGATGTCAGCTTTAAGATTGGTAAGGGTGAGTTCGTTTCAATCTTAGGCAAAAACGGTTCAGGCAAATCTACCATCACTAAACTCATCATGGGTGTGATCGATGCCGATTCAGGCTCTTCCTATCTAAATGGTGAAGACCTATCTGAGCTTTCTATCTTTGAAAGAAGCCAGAAAGTCGGTGTCGTGATGCAGAACCCAAATCATATGATCTCTCATCATATGATTTTTGATGAAGTTGCATTCGGTCTGCGTAATCGTGGGGTTGCAGAGCAGGAAATCAAAGAGAAGGTGGAAAACGTTCTTGAGCTGTGTGGCTTGAGCAAGTTCCGCCACTGGCCAATCGAAGCGCTAAGCTACGGTCAGAAAAAACGCGTAACGATCGCTTCTATCTTAGTATTGGAGCCAGAGCTTCTGATCTTGGATGAACCAACAGCGGGTCAAGATTACCGCAACTACACCTCAATGCTGGCGTTTATCCAAAAGCTTAACCGCGAGTTAGGTATCACCGTCGTGATCATTTCACACGACATGCACCTTGTTCTAGAGTACACCACACGCTCAATTGTCATTGCTGACAGCAAGCTGATTGCCAATGCCGCGATGACGGAAGTATTCAGTCAGCCATCGCTGTTAGAACGCGCAAATCTTTGTACCACCAGCATTTATGAACTCGCGACTATGATGAAAATCGACGACACCAACGCATTCATGCAGTACTTCATCGACTACGAGAGAAGCGCTCAATGAACGTATCAAAAGTAAAATTCGGCATCAATTACATTGATACAAAATCACCGCTTCATGCACTTAACGGCATCACCAAATTTGCGCTCTTCTTAGCTTGGGTAACCGTGGTCTTAACTACGTTCGACCTAAGATTGATTGCACTGCTTATTGTGACTGGTTTATACCTGCTAAAGCTGACCAATGTGCCTGTACGCGTATATAAGCCTCTGTTATTGGGTACGGCGAGTGTATTGAGCCTAAATGCTTTGTTCATGTATCTGCTGGCTCCACAGCAAGGTACTGAGCTCATCGGCAGCGAGACCTTATTGCTGACATTGCCGGGTAACTACTCGTTGAGCCAAGAGACTCTGTTTTACTTAGTCACTGTTACGCTCAAATACATGAGCATGTTCCCGATAGCGTTGATTTTTGTCTTCACAACGCATCCGACTGAGTTTGCAGCTAGCCTCAACCGTATCGGTGTTCCTTACAAGATCGCCTATGCGGTCAGCTTAACACTGCGTTACTTGCCAGAAGTTAAGAAAGACTTCATCAATATCATGCATGCTCAACAGGCTCGTGGTGTAGAGCTCTCAAAGAAAGCGCCTCTAATTACTCGAATCAAAAATGTGGCTAAGGTTCTAGGCCCGCTCATTTTCTCTAGCTTGGACCGAGCAGACGAGATCTCTAACGCAATGACGTTACGAGGTTTTGGCCGACACAAAGCTCGCACTTGGTATAGCTATGCACCTTTGAAACGTATCGACTTTGTTTGTTTAGGTGTCATCGCTTTTATCGTGGTGTTAGCCATTGCGAAACGCATTCTAGAGCCGCAGTTATTTTGGTATCCGTTCTAGTCATCTGAATTAGCATAGATAAACAAAGACTTTAAATAACACACCACTCAATAGGGCGGTGTTTTTGTTTATGCCAAAATCTGATTGATAATTGAACCAATGACACAATACTGACTATATTTAACGATAAATTGACCAGTTATTTACCCTTGGAGTTTGAGATTTAATTCATAAGCTCTTAATATACTCGTTTACAGAATGTTACACTCAATAGAGATTTGTAATGGCTCGAATTACTCAAGTACAGAAACTAGAAAATCAAAAGCACTACGATGAGATCGTACTAAACCTTTTTCTGGCTGAAGGACATGAAGCACTAACTTATGCAAGGATTGCTCAAGAAATTGGCATTAGTTTGACGACGCTTCAGGGCTATTATCCATCGACCCGCGCTATCCGATCAGCGTTACACCAACACATGCTATCAATTGTTATAGAGAATCTAGAGTTCTCATCGGAAGAAGTATTCATTCAATCTTGGCAAAACGCTCTAGATAATGATCAATTTCGATTCGTGATCAAATTGATGTTTTTCCATGCCTCCCAGGTCAAGAGCCCTGAACAGTTTAACATCAGTTCAGATGGTCAATTCCGCGAGATAATGTTTAATAGCTTTGGGCTTGATTCCGTTCGAATCCTTGAGACTGTCGTAGGACGTTCAATGTTCTATCTCACGAACTTCAAGCAGCATTAGACCAAACGTTATAAATACAAAAATGGGAGCCTTTCGGCTCCCATTTTCTTTTTAGTTATCGCTTACTTCAACTAATAGACCTAATTTAGCTTGTAAAAAACGGTCGATAACGGTGGTAAACGCAGCTCAATCGATGTGTCTAAGCCTTCGCTTTCTACTGATTCAACCTCAGCAACCGGCTTCACTTCAAAGCCACTGCCTGCATAATCCGCAGAGTCTGTATTCAATAACAAAGAGTACTGACCTTGTGCTGGAACACCTAAGCGGAAGTGCTCATGAGGAACGGGGGTGAAGTTAGAAACCACCAATACACGCTCGCCTGATTCACTGATACGCTCATGAGCTAAGATGCTCGCTTCAGCAGAGTCCTGTAGACGCCATTCAAAGCCTTTCGGATCAAAATCAAGATCGTGCATTGCAGCTTCAGAGCGGTACAGATTGTTCAGGTCTTTCGTTAAACGCTGAACACCTTGATGACGCTCGTAATCCAGCAAAAACCATTGCAGCTGGTCGTCATGGTTCCATTCAGCCGTCTGACCAAATTCTGCACCCATGAAGTTCAGCTTCTTACCTGGTTGCGCATACATGTAACCCATATAAGCACGTAGGTTTGCCGTTTGCTGCCATTCATCACCCGGCATCTTGTTGTGGATAGAACCTTTACCGTAAACCACCTCATCGTGAGACAGAGACAATACATAATTCTCACTGTGTGCGTAAACCAGTGGGAAGGTAATCGTATCGTGGTGATATTTACGGTTGATTGGGTCTTCTTGAATGTAAGACAAGCTGTCGTGCATCCAACCCATGTTCCACTTAAAGCCAAAGCCTAAGCCGCCCATAAAAGTCGGTGCTGAAACACCAGGGAAAGCCGTTGATTCTTCAGCAATCGTCATCGCATTCGGAAAGTGTTTATACACTTCTTCGTTCATCCACTTAAGGGTTGCGATAGCGTCGTAGTTTTCGTTGCCGCCATCCGCATTCGGGATCCATTGGTCATGGCTACGCGAATAGTCGAGGTACAACATCGAAGCAACCGCATCAACACGGATGCCATCGATATGGAATTGTTCGAACCAGTAAAGAGCGTTTGCTACCAAGAAACGACGAACATGCTCTTTGCCTAAATCGTAAATGTACGAGTTCCAATCTTGATGCCAACCACGACGTGGATCTGGATCATGGAATAATGGCGTACCATCGAAGTTTGCTAGGCCGTGATCATCACTTGGGAAGTGAGCAGGAACCCAGTCCAGAACAACGCCAAGACCCGCTTGGTGACATTGATCGACGAAGTATTTGAAATCATCTGGAGAGCCAAAACGGCTAGTCGGTGCAAAAAGACCAACAGGCTGATAGCCCCAAGAACCGTAGAATGGATGTTCTGAAACTGGCATTAGTTCAACGTGCGTGTAGCCAAGATCCGTTAGGTATGGGATCAGCTCTGCCGCAAGCTCGCGATAATTTAAGAATTCACCTTCAGCGTTACGCTTCCAAGAACCTGCATGCAATTCATAGAACGAAAGCGCTTCTTTGCGCTTTTGCGTTACCGGGCGATTTTGCCATTGAGTATCTTGCCACTGGTAACGAGCGTGATCGTAAGTTACAGATGAGAACGATGGGTATTGCTCAGAGTAGAAACCCCATGGGTCAGCTTTGTGTGGTAAGCCTTCGCCATTTGGTCCTTTTAATTCAAACTTGTATTGAGCGCCTTCTTCCAGTTCAGGAATGAATAAGCCCCACATACCGTAATCTAGGCGTTGCATTGGGTGGCGGCGACCATCCCAAGCGTTGAAGTTACCCACCAAGCTTACCGCAGTTGCATGCGGTGCGTACACCAAGAAACGCGTACCTGAAATCGTCTGTCCATCACGCTCTAGCGTAATAAACTGAGCCCCCATGTGATGATACATATCTTTCGGTGTATGAAGATCTTCATAACTCGCGTACAGATCGTGGTACTGGTAAGGATCATCGATGATCTGTTCTACGCCAGCCCAATCAACCGCAAGCTTATAGTGAGTAAAACGTAAGTCTCTCTCTTGCTTAAGAATGAAACCACTTTCACCCTCTCGCGCTAACTCAATACGAGGTTCCTTTCCAACAATCAACTCGACTTTATCTGCCCCAGGAATCCACACACGTAATGCACCTTGCTCAGAAGGTAGGTATGGCCCTAAAAACGCGAATGGGTCTGTGAAACAAGCCTGTGATAGTTGGGTATATATTTGTTTTTGCTTTGAAATCGAACTTAGTTCCAAAACGTTTCTCCCTAACCAAACATCCAAAAAACATAATACAAAAATGCCCGCTATTAGTGCGGGCAATATAACGACGGTTTATTCTACCAGATGAGCATTCATTATTGAGTGACCGAGGTTGTAGTTTCGTACGGCGTAAGCAAAAAACCACCTAATTTCAAGTCACTCACGTCATTACTTACCGGCTTTTTCTCGAACGTCAGTCAGCTTAGAAGCGATACGATTAACGCCTTCGTGAGCAAATATTTCGTCCAAGTTCATTGATAGTTTACGACGCCAGTTAGGGTATTCATCAACCGTGCCAGGAATGTTTACTGGCTTGTCCATCTCTAGCCAATCTTCTAGCTGAACGCTCAGTAGTGTTGAACCACCAGCCGCTACGTGCAGTTGAAGTGCCTCAGCAAGGTAAGAGTCCATCGGTACTTGGCTCGCATCGCGGCCCACACCTTCTGGTAGGAAACCATGCCATGCTACTGAATCTAAGATACCTTGCTTGCACTCTAGGCGGTCATCGAACAAGGTTTCTAATTGTTCTGCATCTGGGTATAAGCCAATCTCTTGGCCCATTTTCAGGTCATCACAGTGCCAGAAGCCACGAAGCGTTGGCATATCGTGAGTACACAGTGCCGCCATCGATTGTGATGCGTAGTGTTTTGGTGAGATGAAACCACCGTCGTCTTCTGATGTTTCGAAGAAGAACACTTTGTAAGAATGCACACCAGCATCTGCAAGGATGTCGACAATCTCATCCGGTACCGTACCTAAATCTTCACCGATAACGCTACATTGGTAACGGTGAGACTCAAGCGCCAGAATAGACAGCATATCTTGTACTGGGTAGTAGATGTACGCGCCCTTAGTTGCGTTCTCACCCTTTGGAATCCACCACAAGCGCAGTAGACCTAAAACGTGGTCGATACGCAGTGCACCACAGTGCTTCATGTTCGCTCGAAGTAGCTTTATGTAAGCGTCGTAGCTTGTTTCTTGAAGCACTTCTGGGTTTAACGGAGGTAGACCCCAGTTCTGACCCAAAGGACCAAGAATATCAGGTGGAGCACCAATGCTCGCATCCATCACTAGGTTGCCTTCGTCAGCCCAAGTCTCGCTGCCTGAATCTGCAACACCTACCGCTAAGTCACGGTACAGGCCAACAGCCATGCCCTTCTCTTCTGCAAGAGACTGTGCATCGTTGATCTGGCAATCTGCTAGCCATTGCAGGTACATGTACAGATGAACGTTTTCTAAGTTCTCTTTGATGTATTTCTGTGTCGCTGGGCTGTCGAATGTACGGAACTTCTCAGGGAATACCGGCCATCCCCACATGCCAGAATCTTCTGCATGCAGTTCACCATGTAGAGCATCAAACGCCGCTTGATGCATCAGGCTATCGCCACCCTCTTCTACGAAGGCTAAGAACGCTTGTGCACGGTCGCTGTTTTTGTCTAGATGACGAGTCTTAAATTCTGCGAATAGCAGAGGCAAGATGCTCATCTTAAGCTCAGACACTTCGGTGTAGTTTACCCAGTGTGCTTCACGCGCTTTTTGTAGACGCTGTTGGAACTCTGCGCTGCCGACTGTTTGTTGTGCTTCTGCACTTAGTGCAAATTCAGGAACTGAACTCACATCAATGTATAAGATGTTCAACCAGCGACGAGAAGATGGGCTATATGGGCTCGCACCTTCAGGGTTCGCAGGGAACAATGAGTGAATGGGGTTTAGACCAACGAAGTCACCACCACGAGAAGCGATATCCGCAACAAGCTGTTTTAGGTCTCCGAAATCACCAATACCCCAGTTATGCTGAGTTCTTAGGGTATAAAGTTGAACACTGGGTCCCCAAAGCTTTTTGCCTTGCTCGATTGGTGACTGCTTGAAACACGCTTTTGGCGTAATAATCAGTGTCATCTCGTAAGGCTTCTTACGGCGCTTACGGCTCACAATGAGCTTGTGATAACCCCATGCCAAATCACTTGGCAATGCAAACACTAAAGGGCCACCCTCGGCACGCTCGTCACGAATGACTTGAGATTGAAGATAGCCTTCAAGTACCTCTCCTTGCTCGGTTTCTAAGCGCCAACTGAACTCACTTTCACGAGCACTTACACCTAGATTAAGCGCCACTTCTACTGGCTCACCGTCACGCAAGACAAGAACTGGGTCTAGTACATCTTTTTTGTGTTTTCTTTCTGCTGACTTAAGCAGTGCATCATCGCTGCTTGTATCGTAGCCCAACGAAGCCAATAGAGACGTGATCGTCTCGTCTGATACTTGTGCTTCATCGCCCCACGCACTAACGTAACTGTCGGCAATGTTTGCCATTTCTGCGACTTGTTTTAATACGGTCTGTTCTTTCATCGCTCTCTCCGAAAACGTTCTGACGCTTTCTATTTTGTAGGGTTGTTAATTTAATTTTTACTAATCAATTAGCTTGTGACAATCGGTTTGTAAGCAGCTTGTTTATAAACGAAACCTTTAAGCCTTTCGTTTGCTCACAAGCTAATTGAGCCAAGGCAGAAACTGCCTTGGCTACTTTGGAAGTATTAACGGTTAACCGCTTCAAGTTTCCAGATGTTGTTCACGTAGTCGCGGATAGAGCGGTCTGATGTGAACTTACCAACCAATGCTGTGTTAAGAATTGCTTTCTTAGCCCAACCTGCTTGGTCTTTGTATTGCGTGCCCATGTCTTCGTGCGCTTTCACGTAAGATGCGAAGTCAGCAAGACATAGGTAAGGGTCACCACCGTCTAGCAGGCTATCAAACGTTGCACGTAGAAGGCCTGGTTGACCTGGAGTGAACTCATCGCCAGTCAGTAGGTCTAGAGATGCTTTCAGTAGTGGGTCTGCATTGTAGTAGTCGTATGGGTTGTAGCCTTGAGCTTTCAGAGCTTGAACACCATCAACGTCTAGGCCGAAGATGTAGATGTTTTCATCACCCACTTCTTCACGAATCTCAACGTTTGCACCATCCATCGTACCGATAGTTAGCGCGCCGTTTAGAGCCATCTTCATGTTGCCCGTACCAGATGCTTCTTTACCCGCTAGTGAGATTTGCTGAGAAACGTCTGCTGCAGGGATGATGATTTCAGCCATGCTTACACGGTAGTCAGGAATGAATACCACTTTCAGCTTGTTACCGATGCGAGGGTCGTTGTTGATCTTCTCTGCAATCTTGTTAACCGCGAAGATGATCTCTTTCGCTAGGTGGTAACCCGGTGCTGCTTTCGCTGCGAAGAAACATACGCGTGGCTCACACTCGAAACCAGGTTCGTTAAGAATACGGTGGTACAGAGATAGAATGTGTAGCAAATCTAGGTGCTGACGCTTGTATTCGTGAAGACGTTTGATTTGAACGTCAAAGATAGCGTTAGTATCTAGCTCGATACCCATGTTCTCTTGAACCCAATCAGCTAGGCGCTGTTTGTTTTCTTTCTTAACAGCCATGAATTCTTTTTGGAATTTCGCGTCTGTTGCAAACTTAGCGATGCCTTCTAGCTGCTCAAGTTTTGCTGGCCATTCAGTGCCGATCTTACCCGTGATTAGCGCAGATAGACCTGGGTTACAGAACTTCAACCAACGACGTGGCGTGATGCCGTTCGTTACGTTAGTCAGTTTACCTGGGAAGATTTCGTTGAATTCAGGGAACAAGTCTTTCTTAACCAGTTGAGAGTGAAGCGCAGCTACACCGTTTACTTTGTAAGAACCAATCACACATAGGTTTGCCATGCGAACCATACGGTGGAAACCTTCTTGGATGATAGAAAGCTTCGCTTGCTTCTCACCGTCACCAGGCCACATCTTGCGAACTTCTTGCATGAAGCGGTGGTTGATTTCAAAGATGATTTCCATGTGACGTGGAAGAAGACGATTGATTAAAGATTCAGACCAAGTCTCTAGCGCTTCTGGAAGTAGTGTGTGGTTCGTGTAAGCGAACGTGTGAGCACTGATTTCCCATGCTTGATCCCAAGATAGACCTTTCTCGTCAATCAGGATGCGCATTAGCTCAGGAATCGCGATCGTTGGGTGTGTATCGTTCAGCTGAATCGTTTCTTGCTTAGGCAGATCTTCTAGAGAGAAACCTGCTGCTTCGTGACGACGTAGAATATCGCGAACAGACGCTGCTGAGTGGAAGTACTGCTGCATTAGACGCAGAGTCTTGCCTTTCTCGTGGTTGTCGTTCGGATAAAGTACTTTAGTGATGTTACCTGCATCGATTAGCGAGTGTTGCGCTTCGAAGTAGTCACCGTTGTTAAAGCTTGCTAGTGAGAATGGTGCAATTGCCTGACATTCCCAAAGACGCAATGGGTAAACCGTGTTTGACTCGTAACCTACGATAGGTAGATCCCAAGGCATTGCTTTCACTTCCATACCTGGAACCCAAGTACGTACTTCTTTACCGTCGATGAATTCAACGTCTACATGACCGTAAAAACCAATGTGTTGTGCTAGTTCTGGACGAGCCACTTCCCATGGGTAACCTTCAACACCGCGCCATGCGTCAGGTGCTTCTTGTTGGCGACCGTCTTGGAAAGACTGCTTGAATAAACCGTATTCGTAGTGAAGACCGTAGCCTACTGTTGGGTATTCTTGAGCGGCACAAGAATCCATGAAACAAGCAGCTAGACGACCAAGACCACCATTACCTAGTGATGGGTCACGTTCTTCTTCTAGAAGGTCAGTTAGGTTTTGACCTAGCTCTTCCATTGCATGAGTGATCTGTTCGTATAGACCCATGCTGATCAGGTTGTTACCTGTTAGACGGCCAATCAAAAACTCAAGTGATAGGTAGTTAACGCTCTTCGCGTTCTTAATTTTTTCGTCATTTTCAGTTTCTAACAGATCAAATGTTGTGAGTTCTGCTAGCGCACGCCCCATTGCTAGGTACCATGCGCGGCTATCTGCGTTTTCAATCGTTGTTGCGTAGGTTGCAGATAAATGTTTCTTAACACTCTCTTGGAATGACACTTTATCGAAAGTTTTTTGCTGAGTTGGTTTCATTTCAGAAATCTCGCTTTTAATAGTTCTAATTCATCTGTGACATATCGTGCATGGTCACCATAAACTAAACATCCTCCCGCTAATGCAACTGACTAGGAGTAGATGGGAGGGCGTAGGGGGCGTACCGACTTAGGGTTAGTGATCTGACTCTCATGTTCTGACTGCGAACAAAAACTTGGAGTGACTAAGATCACAAGCTCCCGTTCGATAACTTAACTTCAATTGATGTGACTTTTATTTAACCCATTTAAAGTCATTGCCAAATCTGAGTTTCAGATCACGAAAATAATTTCCAACTCTCATCTTTTGCATTGATTCCCGTGTAGGGATGAACGAAGTCACATTCACAAACCAACCCGCAACGTGAGCAAAGTCTCAAATAAAGGGCGTAGACACCCAAAAACATGCAGGAGTGCAAGGTTTCTGAGGAGGATCGTAGTCGGTAACGTTTGGCTTCACGTAATATGAGTAAAGACTTAAGTAATTAGGCTCATGTCATTGGAGTGCACTCAACGATAGATTGGGATATTCCAGAACATAGCCACGGAATAGGTGTAAAACTTCGATATGTGGATCCCTTCGAAACTGACTCGTCCCGGCCGCTTACATAATGCAATCCTACGACCTAGGGTTCTCGATCTGCTTCACAATGCAGATTGCTATAAGCTTGTGTTGTTCCGCTCTCCAGCGGGCTACGGCAAAACCACCATGGCTGCACAATGGTTGGTAGATAAACCTAATGTGGGTTGGTACAGCATTGATGATAGCGACAATGATGCCTTCCGCTTTATCAACTACCTACTTCAATCACTTAATAAAGCGACTCAAAATGCCTGTCCGAATGCCCAAAAACTGGCAGAAAAGCGACAGTTTTCATCGCTGCATTCTTTATTAAGTGAAGTATTTGCCGAGATGTCGGAATTCCATCACGAGTGCTTTCTGGTGTTGGATGACTATCACTTGGTCAACAATGACGACATCCACGAAGCCATGCGCTTCTTCCTCAAACACATGCCCGATAACCTAACGTTGGTTGTCACCAGTCGTGGTACGCCACCACTTGGTACAGCAAACCTGCGCGTTCGTGACTTAATGATCGAATTAGGTAATGACTCGTTGGCGTTTGATACCGAAGAAACCACACGCTTTTTCAACCAACGCGTAGCCGACGGCATTGATGACACCACGGCAGATAGCATTTGTAGTTATGTAGAAGGTTGGCCTTCTGCACTACAACTTATCGCGCTACAAGCACAACACCAAAAACGCACTCTTGCACAGTCCGCAGAGTCATTCTCTCACTTTAACCATGCCCACCTTTGGGATTACTTGGTTGAAGAAGTATTCGATCTACTGGATAAAGAAACCCGACAGTTCTTAATGCAGTGTTCAGTACTTGATCATTTCAATGACGAATTAGTCTGCGCGCTTACACAGCGTGAAGACGCACTGGGTATGATCGAATCACTCAACCGATTTGGCTTATTCATCTACCCGCTTGAAGGCGAGAAAAACTGGTACCGATTCCATAACTTGTTTGGTGAATTCCTCGCACATGAGCGCCAAGCTCGAATTCCTCAGCAAGAAGCAGAACTGCATCGAAGTGCTGCAAAAGCGTGGATCAAGCAAAACACACCACACCAAGCACTACGTCACGCACAGCGCGCTGAAGATCCAGAACTGATCATTCAAATCCTGACTGAGCACGGTTGGCCGATGTTCAACCAAGGTGAGCTTTCGTCATTAGAAATGGCGATCAAACAGCTAACCACAGATCAACTATACAGTGAGCCAAAGCTTTCGATGTTGCGTGCTTGGCTTGCACAAAGTCAGCACCGTTATGACCAAGTGGGTACTTTGTTGGAAGAGGCTGAGACTCAATATCAAGCTCGAAACATTGAACTCGATACTCAGCAGCAAGGCCAATACAACGCCTTACGCGCACAAGTTGCCATCAACAGCAATGAGCCTGAGAAAGCATTGGAATTGGCTGAGCTTTCGTTGAGTCAGTTGAACACCACCGTTTATCGTAGCCGCATTGTCGCAACCTCGGTTGTGGGCGAAGTGAATCACGTAATGGGTAACCTAAGCCGTGCGCTACCGATGATGCAACAAACAGAAAAACTGGCACGTCAGTATCAGGTTTACCATCAGGCCCTGTGGGCGATTCTGCAACAAAGCGAAATCTTGATTGCTCAAGGTTATGTTCAAGCTGCATTTGAGCTACAAGACAGTGCATTCAAATTGATTGAAGAACATCAGCTGCAATACGTACCTCTGCACGAATTCTTGCTGCGTGTTCGCGCTCAGATCTTCTGGTGTTGGAACCGACTAGATGAAGCGGAAGAGTGTTGCTACAAAGGCTTAGATATCCTTGGTCACCACTCTCCGAGTAAACACCTGCACAGCTATTCTATGTTGGCTCGTATTTCATTGAGCCGTGGTGAGATTGATAAAGCGTCGAAATTTATCGACCAGATTCAGCACCTATTGCGTCAATCGACTTACCACGTAGATTGGACGGCAAATGCTTCTCTTTCTTTGATTCTGTTCTGGCAAGTAAAAGGCGATAAAGAAGCTATCCGTGATTGGCTGAGTGTGGCTGTTCGACCTGAATCGGCAAGTAACCACTTCTGCCAACTTCAGTGGCGAAACATCGTTCGTGCTCACATCATCCTTGAGCAGTATGAAGACGCAGAAGAAGCGCTGACTTTCCTTAAGAGTGAAGCCCAGCGTTCGCACCTGATTACAGACACCAACCGCAACTTGATCGTTGAAGCCGTGTTACGTACACAAATTAACGATGAAGACAGCGCACGAATACTACTCGAAGAAGCGCTTCATATGACTAACCAAACCGGTATGGTCGGTAACTTCTTGGTAGACGGTGGGACTATCGGGCATATCTTGGATAAGTTGAGCAACAAGCCAGGCTTAGGTGATTTAGAACGTCACCGCGCACAACAAATCATGAAAGATATTTCCGCGACCCAACGCAGCCGCTCGGTTCACTTCGATGAAGACTTTGTTGAGAACTTGGTTAATCACCCGAACATTCCTGAGCTTGTGCGTACTAGCCCACTCACCCAGCGTGAATGGCAAGTACTTGGTCTGATCTACTCAGGATTCAGTAATGAGCAGATCGCTCAAGAACTCGATGTAGCGGGTACCACAATCAAGACTCACATCCGTAACCTTTACCAAAAGCTCAACATTGCTAACCGTAAAGAAGCAATCAGCACAGCGGAGAACTTGCTGCAGTTGATGGGGTACTAAAACGGATTCGAGATTCGAGATTCGAGATTGATTCGAGAAAACATAAGCTAGTCACCGATGGTGGCTGGCTTTTTTTTCATCTGAAGTTTAGAACCTAAAAATGTAGGAATGGGAAAAGTAAAAAGACGATCACCAAACGACAGGCAAAAAAATAGCCAACCGCAATAATCGCGATTGGCTCTATATATTTGTGAACAAATCATAAGTTCACTAACAACGTCAGTTGGCTAGGTGACCCTCGGCTTAAGAAGGGTCAATGTATATAATGCAGTTAGCGTGCCAACTTTTATTCGACGTTTTATAAGCCCTGCACCGCATAAAAACCATGAATTTGTCATGCGAATTGCAAAGTGCATTTGCATATTGCAACCAAGATGCAATATCGATAAGGGATCAGTTTCATCTCTGCTCTTAATGACAAATCACTAAGTGGTTGTTATCTAAATGTTAGGCAAATATTCACTTCAACTTATTGCCTTACAATTAATAGAGTAATAAAAGCCCTTCCCCAAAAGCATATTCATACTTTTTTTACACTAAAGTTTGTATACTGCACAAAATCATCCTCAACTCTATGAAGCAATGAACTACTTAAGTACTTTTTTCAAAGGCATGGCAATGGGCGCAGCAGACGTTGTACCTGGCGTGTCGGGCGGAACCATCGCATTCATCACTGGTATCTACGATACGCTGCTAGAAAGCATTCGCAGAATTAACCCTAGCGTACTTGGCTTATGGAAACTCGAAGGCTTCAAAGCCGCGTTTAATCACATCAATGGTTTCTTCCTAATTTCACTGTTCGCGGGCGTATTCACGAGCATTGCGACATTCGCAAAATTGATTTCTTGGTTATTAGTCACCCACCCTGTTCCACTGTGGTCTTTCTTCTTCGGCCTGATCTTGGTCTCGGTTTTCCATATTCTTAAGCAAGTAGAGAAACGCGATATGATTCGCTTCGTGTTTTTGCTGCTTGGCGTTGCTTTCGCTTATAGCATTACCGTGCTTAAACCGCTGCAAATGGAACCAACCAGCATCAACGTATTGATTGCGGGTGCGATTGCTATCTGCGCGATGATTTTACCCGGTATTTCAGGCAGCTTTATTCTGCTCCTGATTGGCATGTATGGCCCCGTGCTTGGCGCCGTTAAATCATTTCAAGTCGATGTACTTGCGCTATTCCTTGCGGGCTGTGTGATCGGACTGCTGACTTTCTCACATGTACTGTCTTGGCTATTGCGTTCATTCCGCGACTTCACATTGGTATTCTTAACCGGTTTGATGATCGGTACGCTGCCTAAGATCTGGCCTTGGAAAGAGACCATCAGCTGGCGCACAAACTCAAAAGGTGAACAAGTTCCTCTGATTCAAGAAAACCTATCACCGTTTGATTTTGAAGCGGTAACCTCTCAGCCTTCTCAGTTGGTCATGGCGATTGTGATGATGTTTGCTGCGATTGCATTGGTTTTAGGCCTGGAGAAGTTTGCAGAGCGTAATGCTGACTAATCATTCAGCCAGCTTCTGGAAAGCGTTTAGAACGGATAATGCTTAGAAATACTAAGCTCACATATTTATTAAACAGACAAAAGCGAAGCCAATGGCTTCGCTTTTTTAGTTCTACCATACGCACAAAATTGCTTTTTGATACAAGCACGTATTGAGGGGTGTGATAACATCGCCGCTCTTATAAAATTAGATGAGAACACGACATGCACTCTGCATTAAAGGTTGCTGCTGTTGGGATCGCTCTCGTGGCAGGCTTTTATGGGCCGCAAGCAATTCAGCAGTTTAAATCAGCGATGGAGCACTCAACTGCCGACGTCAACTTGGATGATTACTGCATGCTTTCAACCACATCGTGTGAGCAGGAATCCATTTCAATGTCGCTTGACCGAGAAACCGCGCAACCTCTTCTACCCACAAAGATAAAGGTAGTTTGGGAAGGTGCTGCATCTGAGACACTGATGTTATCGCTCACAGGTTTAGAAATGGAAATGGGATCAGCGCGTTTTCAATTAAAGAGCATTGGCAACAATACCTATGAAGGTGATGTGATTTTACCTGTATGTACTTTAGATAAAATGACATGGATCGGTGAACTCACTGATGGTGTCGATACTGTAAACCCTGCAATAAGGATGGCAAGATGAGTAGAAATTGGTCGTTAGCATTGGTTGTCGCTTTTGTACTTGGCTTTGGTGTCAAAAGCTATCTTGATGGGCAAAACGAAGTTCAAGAACAACACGCTGCAAAACAAGAGTTCTCCGCAACGACTCTTTTCGGCAAAGACAACCAACCAACGGAAATCTTTGACCAAACCGATGACAGAATTCGTATCGTTTACTTCGGTTTCACACGTTGCCCGGATGTATGCCCCACTTCTTTGGCTATGTTGGCCGGAGCACTAAACCAAGTCTCTGATGAAGCAAAAGCCAAGATTCGCCCGATGTTTGTCTCTCTCGACCCTGAGCGTGATGCAGCAGAAGCCTCATACGAATACGCACAATACTTCCACCCAATGATTGAAGGATTAAGTGGTCCTTTGGATGTGACAACCATGCTTGCACACAACTACGGTGTTATTTTCAGAAAGACCAAGCTAGAAGGTTCAGAGTTGGAATACACCCTAGACCACAGCTCATATTTTTATTTTTTAAAGCCCGACGGTACCTTGATTACCAAAGTACCGCACACGTTGACGCCAGCACCAATTGTTGAGGCTATCAACAAGCTGACGCAGTAAAACGTAAAAACAAAGAACTTAACTAATAAAGTTCGAACAAAAAGTCAGGTCCCAGACCAAAAACATAAAAATTAAGGACAACAACATGAAGTTAAAAGCACTTGCTCTAGCAGGCTTATTGCTCACCCCTTTTGCTCAGGCTAGTAGCGATATTATGGTTCATGACGCGTACGCTCGTGCAACCCCGCCTTCAGCAGTGAACAGCGCGGTGTTCACGACTCTGATGAACCACAGCGATAAAGATCGCGCTATTGTTTCTGCAACAACACCTGCAGCAGGTAAAGTAGAACTTCATGATGTAATCATGGATGGCGATGTTATGAAAATGCGCCAAGTTCAAGAGATCACCATCCCTGCAAACGGTGAAGCGGTACTTAAACCTGGTAGCCTACACATCATGTTGTTCGACCTAAAAAGTAGCCTAAAAGAAGGTGAGCAAATCGAGATGACTCTGACCTTTGCCAATGGTGAAACACAGACCTTCGACGCACCAGTGAAGAAAGTGATGAGCGGCATGAAAAAGATGAACCACGACCATCATTAATCGTATTCACAATTGATAAAATAATTTAAGCCACGATGACTTCTCGCCATCGTGGCTTTTTGTTAAACTGAGCGCGCTTTTTATTCAAAGCCTGAACACATTAATAAACCAAGGAGAATAGAAGATGATTGTAATGAAAACACTAAAACTGGCAGTAAAAGTAACGCGTTAATTTGTTTGGTTAATCAAACTTTAATCTCGAACTACCAACATTAAGCCATCAGCTGGCTACCGCACACTTTTACCCGGTTTACTGTTGATCGTAAGTGATCAATATCTGCATGCCTGTAAAGCATGACTCAAATCCGGGGTCCTATCGATTTTGAATTCGACCCAAGCTCAAACATTTTTGACGTCTCGACGCTTTTTGAACTGACCAACGCTTTTCGATCTCATCGACAACCTGAGATCTTACAAGACGTTAATGCTCTCATAAGACTTTAATGCACTGATAAGACTTTAATGCTCTCACAAGAAAAGAAAGCTCGCACGTCTGGGTAAATAGACATGAATTCACAAACTGCATTTTCTCATCCAATGTCACTTCAACAACTTGGATGGCAACCTGTATTTCAACAACAACTGACACTCGAAGACTACGACCATTCAGTGATCGCCCGTATCACCGCGCACCATCGCAGTGGCTACACATTTGCGTCTGAACAAGGCGAAATCACTCTACCTATTCATCACAACCAACCTGCAATGACGGTTGGCGATTGGGTAATATTGAACTCTGAACTGCAATTCGATCGCTTACTAGAACGCCAATCGCTCTTTAGCCGAAAAGCTGCAGGCAGTCGTGTGGCTGAACAATATATTTCAGCCAATATCGACACAGTGTTTATCGTGGTTTCATTGAACAACGACTTTAATCTGAGTCGCATTGAACGCTACCTGGCACTCGCAAATGAAGCACAAGTTGAAGCGGTTATCGTCCTGACTAAGAAAGACTTGTGTGACGACTACGAAGGCAAAGTACAACAGGTACAAAGCTTAGACCCGATGCTCATGATCGAAGCGGTCAATAGCCTAGATCAAGGCTCAACCCAAGTACTGTCACCTTGGTGTAAAACCGGCAAAACCGTCGCGCTAATGGGGTCTTCTGGTGTGGGTAAGTCGACTTTGGTTAACTCATTGCTAGGTGAAGCATCGCAGGCAACTGGTGGTATTCGTGAAGACGACAGTAAAGGTCGTCATACAACCACATCACGATCACTCCACTTGCTCGCATCAGGTGGCTTGCTTCTCGACACTCCAGGAATGCGAGAGCTCCAACTTGCAGACTGCGCTGAAGGCGTGAGTGAAACTTTTTCAGACGTCGAAGAGTTAGCAATGCACTGCCGCTTCTCTGATTGTCATCATGAATCAGAGCCAGGATGCAAGATAAGGGCTGCCATTGAGAGTGGTGAACTGTCTGAAAGACGATTTACTAATTATCAAAAGCTACTGAGAGAACAAGCAAGAAACGGCGCTTCTCTTGCAGAGCAACGCGCTAACAATAAGCAGCTTTCCAAAATGTACCGAAACGTACAGTCAGAAAGCCGCAATATTAAGAAAGGCTCAGCTTAAGCAGTTGGATATTGACGGTAATCTGAGTTAATCGCTCAACGCTGATCTGAAACACCGAGCCCCACGTGTCAATCGCGTGGGGCTTTATCTACAAATTCCCCTCCTAATCAACAAGGGATATTAAGATATCGTCTGCTTCCGAAAGTAAAAATTCACCATTTATAATAGTTGGAATTTTTCTTAGCGAGTTAATCATCACGTTAATGTTTCTCTTTATCCAGTTCAATATAATTCCCCCTTGAACAATAAAGTTAAAATACGATTAATCGCGTCACTTTTACTACCAGATTGACTGAATATAACGAACATAAAGTATCGAATACCGGACAAGTATAATCACCTTCAGAAGAAAATTTCATTTCAAACCACCTTCCAAGGAGATAGAAAATGCTTCGTCTAACCACCATATTATTAACGCTTCCTCTAGCTGCCTGCTCTACAATAAATACTGACTTCGAAAAGCAAACCGATTTCTCAATGTATAAAACCTATGATTTCAGCTCGCCCGGGACTGCGAAAGAAGAGAAGAACAAAATACCGATTAGTATCGACTCAATCAGGATTGAAAGTGCGATCATTAAAGAAATGAGCCGCACAGGGGTTTCATTTGTAGAGGACGGAGGCGACCTATACGTCCGCTACCAACTTCAGCAAGCATCTGAACTTGTGTCTTCCGGCTCGTCATTTGGTATTGGCTATGGTTGGAACAATTTCCGTGGGGGAATGTCCACTCCACAAAATTATCACCAACAGACGTACGGACAATTGGTTGTAGAACTGATCGATGATAAAACCAACATCGTTGTATGGACCGCGAATTCAAGCCGGAAATTGACTCGCTCAATGAGTTCTAAGGAACGTGAAGAGCTGATTTACGAGGAGATCGCTGAAATGTTTCAACAGTACCCTTCGCACAAATGATTGAAAACTTCTAGGTGATAACTTCTTCAAATATCGGCCATTGAATATGCAGATAGAGGAAGCCTAGGCATTAGAGGAAGAAGGCACCAAAGCCACTAATGCAATAGATCAAAGCTGCATCATATTGTTATATACCCTCAACCTTAAAGCTAACGCTGTAACTCACGTCCGAGTGACGAGTTTCACTCCAATCACGTTAGGAGCTCCATTTTCGTCTATATATAGCGAGACGTTTAAGGGGATGCCTAACGTACTCAAATGCTCTTTATGTACCAGACTCGACTCTAAAACAGGATCGTGAAACATAATTGTCAGCGAGGGCAAAAGCGGCTATTCAGCTTGATTAGCAAACCTAGAATATTCAAACGCGATAGCATTTAACAACTGAGGTAAGTCTTTAATATTTTGTTTATTAATTTCGATATAATCATCAACGAAGTGGTCTTTTTCTTCGGCTGCCTTATTAATAGAACAACCTAATAATAGAATACAACTTAGCGCTAAAAGGGTTAGCTTCTGCATTTACAATGCCTTGATTAGTTTTAGGTAAGGGATGAGGATAGAAGTGGTAAAAAGCTCGAAAGGCGCTCAATAAATCGACATTCACTTTTATTGAGCATGAACCTTCTCGTAGTTCCATTTCAATCATATTTACTCAATCATTTAACTGTTATTGCGTCTTATCAATCCAATATTTCACCATTAGCGAAAACTCTTGGTACCTATCTTGATAACAAAAATGACCACTGTCTTTGAATACTGTTAACTCAGCATTCGACATGCGTTTAGCTAAACGTTCTCCATTATCGACGTAAAGAATTGCATCGTTTTCTCCCCAAAATATCTGAGTGGGTAACTCTATTTTATCGAGCAATGGATCAACCGTTGCTAGACTTTTTGGGTAATCTTTAAACCATTGCATGACGGCAGGAATTCGATTGCGATAAGAAGCAATATAGTCGGAAATCTCTTCTTGATTGGGGCGATAGTTCGTATAGCAAACCTTGATACAGCCTTGAACTAAAGAGCCAGCCCCTGTCACTTTAAAAACAGTGCGCCAAAACGATGAGTCGACCATTTTTCGGATGGCGCTTGCATTTGACGAAGGATTAATTGCTGGGCCATCGCCTATCAATAAACTTTTGACATCATTGTCATATGTGCCCACATAGTAAACGATCGCGGGCATACCAACGTCAGGCCCCAATAAATGTGGTTCTTGAATATCCAAATGATTTAAGAATTCTTTTAAAAAGTCGCCTTGAGCCTTGAAAGACATGTATTCAATCCCGCCCGCACTGCCGCCGAACCCAGGCATATCGTAAGCATATAGGTTGTAGTGTTCAGCCAACCCTGTCCAAATAGGGGCATACGCAAGAATGCTTTGAGGAAAAGGGGAAAGCATCACAAGAGTCGGTTTACCAATCGCTTCAGAATGTGCGTATCGAATATCGACACCATTTATCTTGGTTCGCTTTATTGGCATGGATGGTGTCGTTTCAAATGTTGGGAACATTGGATAGTCGTTTTTTCTTCGCAACTGCTCCAAGCTTTTATATTCAGAAGTCAATAACATCAGTGCCGATGCGTTAATACGATCAAACACGCTAATTTTTTCTATCTTAGGAGTATGTGTCATTAATTAATCTCTATTTAATTCTCTGAAGTTAAAAGACGCTGAAACCATGATTAAAAATTTCCATCCAATTTATTTCTGGTTCTCAAAAATAGTATTGGGGTTTACTCAACTCAGTATTTGCAGCTATCAATAATTGTAGTTAACACCATTATTACTAATATTATCGCCACTACTTTACCGATATATTTGATGTTAACTAACATCGTTGGGGCCTGTTAAAACTCGTTAAATTACGTCATTTATGCTATGTTTATGACTTAATTCACAGAGGTTTGGATGGTTCAATGACTATCAACACAACTTACTTTATAAGGGTAAATAGCCTGATGAATTTGTATTACAACGTATGTAATCAATATTATTCAGATCCAATCTCCCCACAGACAATTCCCCAATCCGCGTTTAATCACACAATGAACCTGTTGCCCATTTCTGAGGTATTTCAGCTTTATGAAGAACTCGAATGCTATACAAAAAATCCAAACTTTATGCTCGAGGCTGTGCGCCATTTCCGGGTCGAAGACTTGGGCGGATTAGGCCAATGGATGTTCTCTGGTCATGACTTAATGTCGACGATAAGAAAGGTAAATTACGGCATGGGGTGTATTCAATCCGGTGCTTTTTGGGTTGCTGCACCTGCGGGGTCTATCATCAAGTGGACTTACAACAATCAGTATGATGCAGAACACTTAGACGTTCATGACAGTATTAGAGTCGCTGTTTTGATGTCAAAAATATTGAAAAAATACCTTGGGGCAGACTTTGCTCCGATGCGCGTACTACTTTCAGGAGAGCGTGCGGATGAGAAACTATATCAAGATTATTTTGGCTGTGATGTCGCGTGGAATCATCATCAAACAGAGATCTGGTTTCATTCCAGCTTACGCTTGGCAAACCTGGCTGATAATCAAGATACCAAGCAAACCTTTTCGCTGAATTTTGAGGATTTGGACCGATGTTTAGACATGCCCGATCCTAGCGATGACACTAAGTTAGTTTATGAAGCCATCAACTACTCATGTCATTTTGGTTTACCGACACTCGAAAGAGTATCTAACCTGTTGGGTCTATCAATTCAACAGTTTCAACGTAGATTCCATAAATATGGCCACAACTTTACCGAAATGTGTGGTTTTGTCTTAAGCAACAAAGCGGTCAAAATGCTAAGCCAATCAATACCAGTCGAAGAAGTTGCAAGCAGTTTAGGGTATAACCATCTCGATAGCTTTACGCATATGTTTAAGAAGCATCGAGGCATGACACCCAAGCAATATCTCAAATCATTGGAATAAAATAAAACATCCGCAGAGTGTCTCCACTTTGCGGATGTGAAAATTAACATAGCTGATTTAGTTCTCTTTTATCGTCATCTCAACAACACGATTACGAGATCTACCGTCGGTGTTGCGTTGCTATAAGATAGAGTAACGCTCAACTAGGCCACAGATTCTGAGTCCAACTCTATGTTAGAAAGAGTAGAAGTAGTAGAGCTGCGACTTCATACGTAAAATGATTCCACGTATTACATCAAGAAACGCCATAAGCTCTGTTGGCTTTTCTCCGCTAATCCAAGCTAAACCAACCGAGCCGACTGGTACGCTATAGCCTTCAGGTTCAAAGACTTTCAACCTAACAAAGTGATGTTTGTTTTGTAGGTTCTTGCCTGTCGTAGAGCGAACATTCTGGTCAAAGCCAAGCAAGTTACTTTGCGCTTCGCCGGTTGCTTCAATAATACCTTCAACCTCTGCCGTGAATACTTTCCCTGGATAAACTGGCGTTGTAAATTCAGCCAATTGACCCGGTTTAACATTTCTAATAGCTTGATGATTCACTCTCATCAATACGTATTTCTCGTTGGTGTACATCTGCAATCGTGGAACTCTAGAAACAAGCTGACCTTCACGAAGAATAAAGTTAGTCACAAAGCCATCAGCGGGTGCATAAATCTTGGTGCTATCAAGATCCCATTTTGCTTTATTCACCTTCTGAATTGTTTCGTTAAAGTCTGACTGACGGGATTCAACCGAGAGTTCCGCTTTGGTTATTTGTAGCTTGGCTTTCTCTACATCAGATTTCTTTTTGCTCAGCTGTGACTCAAGCTTGGCCACAGTGTACACAGCAGAATCGGCGACCGTTTGCTGGTTATCAATCATGCTTTCAGTGATCGTATTACGCACGACTCGGTTTTGTTCAAGATAACGCTTCAACGTTCTTTTCTGTAAGTCTCTATTTGACTGAGCAGCTGAAAGCTCACTTTGTGTCATTTCAAAATCATGTAACGCTGCCTGATAGCTGGATTCAGCGATTTTTACTTCTTCAGCCGCAGTGCTAACCGCTACGTTTGCCGAGTCGCGCGAAATCTTCGCTTGTTCATAAGCAATTTGATAAGGCTCGTTTTCAATCTCATAGATTAACTGCCCTTTCTCAATGCGTTGGTTAGGGGTGATATAAATCTGGTCGACCTTACCCGAGACATTGGTTGAGGTTGGGCGAAGCTGAATGTGAGGAGACTGCACCACAGAGCCTCCCGACAAATCCATTGGTGTATAGTTAATTAATCCTACCCACACAAATAACAACCAACCACTGCCTCCTAGATAAGCGAATGCTTTCGTCCCTGTGTTCCAAGGCATGCCAACAAGTCTTAATAAATAGATGAACAAACACCAAACCGCTAAACCTTCTAACATTTAGACATCCTCTGATTGATTAACTTGAGCCGGAGAATTCCATAAATCACGCAGTCGGATAATGGCTTTTTCAAAATCTACAAAAGCAATGATAATGGCGAGCACCCACACCCAGTGCCAAATGAAGCCAATCCAAGTGAGCGCGGTAATCAACCCTATCTGATGGTGGTCAGTCTTATGAGCCTTTTGAATAGGGATCTCGTGAAGCTTCCAAAAACCGAACAGGCCAGCCGCTATGGTGCTGATCAGCACGATAGCGGCTGCTATATGTAAAACGGTATCTGCAGAGGTCTCTACATAAGGGATACTGATTAAACTCATTGCTCATACTCTTGTAAATTAAGACCAACACAGGATATATGCCACCCACTTACAACAGAAATTTTAGATAAATTACGTCATATAAAATAACATGTTGATATAAATTACCAGATAAGGTGTGCGGTATATCAAAGTAGCAAGGTATTAAGTTCAGTAGCCTGACGCTATTAAGGAGAGCTGATGAAATTCACAGCTAACGCTGCTTAAGTAGGTGGGAATGCCGATAGAAAGATTAGATGAAGACAAAACATGGCAAGTCATGCACCAACGTAGATTAAGCAAAGCAGGTGATGTCTATGATGTCTGTTGAAGTGGCTTTTTTACCTATACAAGTTTAGGCAGCTATTTCCGAACACAATGTTTTTATCAGTAATGGTTTACACACCATAAATACTAGAACATTAAGCCAATGGAACATTATTCAGCAGACTTATACCTCAACAAAAGCACAAAAATTTAACATTTAGCTCCAAAAGCACCACATGGCGCAAACAATCACCCTAAAAGTAAACTATTCCTAGACACCCTCTTAGATCCCGCTAATATGACCGCCCATTCCACTAGTGTATAGTTGGATTTGGTACAACTTTATAAAAAAATACATCACTATAATAAATTAACAATTGCAGGTATTTTATGCAAAATCACAACATGCTCGCCCGCATCGCTCGTGGAAATCTCGTTCTACAGATCCTTGCTGGTATTGTTTTCGGTGTCGTTCTCGCCATGGTTTCTCCTTCAGCAGCTCAAGATGCAGGCCTATTAGGTAGTCTGTTTGTTGGTGCTCTGAAAGCTGTTGCCCCAATTTTAGTATTCATTCTTGTTGCAGCTTCTATCGCAAACCAAAAGAAAGGTCAGCATACTCATATGCGTCCAATCATTGTGCTTTACCTGATTGGTACGTTCTCTGCAGCACTAACTGCTGTAGTACTGAGCTTCATGTTCCCAACCACTTTGACACTGGTTGCTGGCGCTGAAGGTGCTAACCCTCCTCAAGGTATTGCAGAAGTTCTTCATACGCTTCTATTCAAGCTTGTAGATAACCCAGTTAGCGCACTAATGAACGCTAACTACATCGGTATTCTTGCTTGGGCTATCGGTCTTGGTCTTGCACTGCACCACGCATCTGCAACAACCAAAGCGGTTTTCGAAGACCTTAGCCACAGTGTTTCACACATTGTTCGCTTCATTATTCGTCTTGCGCCATTCGGTATCTTCGGCCTTGTTTCGACTACATTCGCAACAACGGGCTTCGATGCACTAGCAAGCTACGGTCAACTACTAGCGGTTCTACTAAGCTCAATGCTGATCATTGCTCTTGTCGTTAACCCACTGCTTGTCTTTGTAAAGACAAAACAGAACCCATACCCACTTGTACTGCAATGTATTCGTGAATCTGGTGTAACGGCATTCTTCACTCGTTCAAGCGCTGCAAACATCCCAGTGAACATGAACCTTTGTAAGAAGCTAGAGCTAGATGAAGATACTTACTCTGTATCAATCCCTCTAGGCGCAACCATCAACATGGCAGGTGCTGCAATCACCATTACTGTGTTAACGCTTGCAGCTGTACACACAATGGGTATTGAGATTGATATCTTCACTGCGATTCTACTAAGCCTTGTTGCTGCAATTTCAGCATGTGGCGCATCAGGCGTTGCCGGTGGTTCACTGCTACTGATTCCTCTAGCTTGTGGCCTATTCGGTATCTCAAACGATGTAGCGATGCAGGTTGTAGCGGTTGGTTTCATCATTGGTGTGATTCAAGATTCTGCTGAAACAGCGCTTAACAGCTCAACTGACGTAGTGTTCACTGCGGCTGTATGTAAAGCTGAGCAAAACAAAGCTTAACAGCTCTTGGTATTAGGCTTTAGCTCTAAGCTCTAAGCTCTAAGCTCTAAAAGCAAATAGCACAATCGAGTAGGAGGAGGCC